>JADFHG010000270.1 GCA_022567365.1 Planctomycetota bacterium
CTCCTCCGAGCCGCGGGCTTCAGCCCGCGCGGTGGCACGAAATTGCGTACCCGTTGCGGTATTTGCAACTCCGCGCAGGCTGAAGCCTGCGGCTCAGGTAGTCGCGGAACTTATGAAACACGGTACTCGTAAGTCATTCGAATTGGCTGGTCCATGAGCAACGCGCCACAGTGCCCACCCGAACCCTTTCGGCCGCTACAGGTCGTGCTGATCGTCATCGCAGCGGCAGCATTGGCCGCCGGCGCTCTATTGCTCAGCGCGGACACCTCGCCGGTGCCGGTGGACGGGGCGATCGAGTGGCAGCAGGAATCGCTGCTTCGCGTGGTCGTCGCGACGCTTTGCCTCAACTACAACTACCCCACGTTCAATGCGGGCGACGTCAAGATGCTCGTGCTCGGCGCGGCGGCGGGGCTGGCATTGACGGCCATCGGGGTCGCGTACGCCGTGGGACGGCGCCGCGCGGAGACGCCGGTGGACGATGATCCGGGGCGCGACGCGAACGGTTCCGCGAGCCGAACCGGGATGCGGTCAGTCCATGTCGCGCCGCTGGTTGCGTCGCAAGTGCTCGTGGGAATGTACCTGCTCTGGTCTTTCGCGAGTAGTCGCTGGTCGCGGGCGCCGGATCTCGCGATCGGAGCAAGCGTCCTTCTTTCCATACAGTTCCTATGGTCATTCGGTTTGGGCTTCGGGTTGAACGCGCGGGCGGCGCGGGTGGTCGCTTGGGCCGTGGTTTGCGTGACGGCGCTGACGGGCGTCGTTGCGATCTGGTATTTCTACGGTCGCAACACGACCATCCCCGCGAAGTTCCCCTACGGCAACCCGGGCTTTCTCGCCGCGTGCCTCGTACCGGGCATCCTGCTGTCGGTGTCGATGATCATCGCGCGGTTCGCGCCGGCTTTCCGCAAGGAGAACGACCGCTCGCTCCGCCAATGGCCGATTGCCGCCCTGGCCATTCTCCTAGCCGTTTGGGCGTTCCTGCTTTCCGAGTCGCGCGGTGCGTCCGTCGGGCTTGCGGTCGGGCTGTTGGCGATGGCGTGCTTTGCGCTACGGGGTCGAGCAAGATTGCTTCCCTTGTGCGCGGCGATTGCCGGAGCCGTCCTGGTAGGCTGGCTGCTCTTTCAAGCAAACGAGGACACGTCGGGGCGGACCGCGACTACCCGGTTCCGCCCATACGCCTGGTCCTATGCGTGGCGGATGTTCGAGGAAAAACCGATCACCGGACACGGGCAGGGCGGATTCGTGCTCGCGGGAGACGCATATACGATCGACGACGTCGAGCGGGATCCACTCGTCTTCGTCAGCCGAATCGCCCACGCCCACAACGAATGGCTCGAGATCATGGCCGACCTCGGATCGATCGGCATCGTGCTCATTCTCGCGGCACTCGGGTTGACCATTCACGCCGGCATGGCCGCGATCAAGCGGGCGCCCTCGCCGACACAGCGGTGGATACTGATCGGTCTGCTGGCGTCGCTGGTGGCACTGTTGGTGGACGCCTGTTTCGGCACGGGTCTTCGCGTCTCGGGCGTGCCCATGATGTTCTACACGCTGATCGGGTTGATCTGGGCGATGTCCGCGCCAGCCGACGCACAGCGCTCCGCCTTGCTTACCGGCGCCCCTTTGCGGCGGAGCCTCGTCGGCGTGCTCACGGCGGTGTTGGGTGTGGCCGTCCTCACGGTCAGCGTACAGGACTTCTCGGCCGCGCGGGGTGCGTATGGCGCCGCCGGTCTCATCGCGGAGGGCGACTACGACGCCGCCGTCCGACTCGCGCGGCGGGGAAGCGCGGCACTGAACCCGCAACGGGCCCTCGCCAACCTGTATCGTCTCGCCGAATCACACACGCGCATCGCGAGCAATCTGGCGCAGCGCGGTGAGCAGCGGGCCGCGCGAGCTCGCGCGACCGCGATCCACAACCCGGACCTTCTCGCGCTCGCCGCTCGGGATCTCGAACAGAGCGAGCAACACTGCAAGGACGGCAGCGAGGCGCTTCGGGAACTGGTCCGACGTTCACCGTCCTATACCCATAGCGACCTCATTTCCTATTCGCTCAATCGGATCGAAGCGCTGAACGCCGCAGCACGTGGCGATGAAACGGCGCGGGATCAGTATCTCATCGGCGCCGCCGCGAGCATCGAACGGGAACTCCGCCGACAACCGTTTAGCCCGACGGTAGCGCTCGAGTACGTGCGTTCGGCCGGACAGACGCTCGAAATGAGCGAGCAGCTCGAAGTGCTCGCGCGACCGTTGCGCCACGACCGGATCCCCATCGCGTTTGTGGATTATCTCGTGTCTCTCGTATCGTCGCGGGAATTCGCGGTCCAACTCGACCAGATCGTGCGGACCTCGCTCGCGGCGCTGAAGTCGCCCACGCCCGGTGAGGGGCTTGCGTGGGATCCGTGGGCCCCGGAGAAGCTGCGCCTCGCGGCGCGGGTGTTCAGCGCCCGCGGGGACAAGAAGTCCGCGGTCGAATTGCTCACTGTGGCGGAAGCAGCGTACGACTGGCTCGCCCCTTCGGCGCCGCTGGGCGCTGCGAGCTTCTATGCCCAACTGGCCGAGATGCGGTTCGCCGCATCGCCGGACAACCCCTCGAAGGCCCTCGATTACGCGGTTCGTGCCATCGAGGTCGCTCCATCATCAGAATCGGGCCGCGCCTTACGGCGCGATATCGAGAATCGAATGGTCGTATACCATCTCGCCGCCGGTGAGGAGGCCGCAGCCGTCGAGCTTCTCGCGAGCGGGCTGCTGCCGCGCGGCACATCCGAAGACAAGATCATGCATCAAGTCGGCGCGACCTACGGCGTCATGGCGCACGGGGCGTTTTTCGAGGCAGGCGGACAGCTCATGCGCCAAGCGCCGACGGGACTGCCGGCCGCATATGGCGTTTGGATCGAGCGGGCAACCCAACTCGCGGGGGATGATTTTCGCGTCTTGTCGTTGGCGGCGGATGCGGCGTTTCGGGCGGGCAATGTTTCTGAAGCGGTCGCCCACCTTCGCGGGGCGTTGGAACTCAATCCGTACGATCCGTCGGTTGCGGTCGCGTTCTTGAGCCTCGCCGGTGCCGACGTGTCGCCCGAACGCTTCGTCGACGTGATCGCCCGTCCTTTGCGTCGTCGCCGAGTCGACGAACTGCTCGGTTTCGCGGTCGCGCTGGCTACCGACCCCAACTTCGCCGAGCGCGGCGCCCTGGTCCTCGCCGCCGCCCGAAAGATCGAAGCCGCCGAGACCGACCATCGCGTCGATAGCATCGATTGGGCGCCCGAGAAGCTGCGACTGGCCGCGACGATGCACTTCATTCAAGGCGAGTACGAGCGAAGCGAAGCCCTGTTGGACCTCGCGATTGCCACCTATCGGCGTATGAGTGACGTCCCGCCGCTGGCGGCGGCGAGCGCGTATTCCGAGCAGGCCGACGCGCGGTTCTTCAATCGCCCCGATCAACCGTACCGGGCATTGGACAGCGCCAAGCAATTGCTCACCTACCCGATTGGGGGCACCTCCGATGGCCGGATCCTGGTTCAGAGCCTCCGCACACGTATGGTCTGGTTCTACCTGGCGGACGGTGACGAAGATTCGGCCGGCGACGTCCTACGGAGTATGGCGATCGCAACCGTTTCGGACGAAGACATCTCGGGCGAACTCGGCATCCGATATGCAGGGATGTGCAACGCGCTTCTCCACCGCAAGCAGCGCGGCATGCCGATCCCCATCCAGCAGCTCCCGGTGAACTTTGCCCGATGGGTCGCTCGGGCGGTCGAACTCGATCCCGCCGATCCCGACGCCCGAATGCTCGCGGCGGACGTCGCGTTTCGCGCGAACGACGAGGAGGCGTGCGTGGCACACCTCGTAGCGGGGTTGGCGAACGGCCTTCCGAAGCAGCGCGTGCTTCGCTTTCTCGAACTTGCGCGTACCGCCAACCCGCAGGCCCGCCGTATCGAAGCGCTCTGGCGCGAAATCGGCGGTATGACCTCGACTGACAATGAGCCGCAATACGACTCAGGAGCCAAGGAACGCAAGGAGCGCGTGTCGCCGCCCACCCCACCTGAACAACCGTCCGACCCACCGTAGCGAATGGTATATTGCCGGCGAAAAACGCCCACAGCGGTGGTCCTCCGCGTCATGGGCGAATCGCACTCCCCGCTCACGTTGGGTATCTGGACCTTTTCACAAGTAGGGGAGAATACCGGCGGCCGTTACTTGTCTTCGAGCGCCCTGGCTTTTTCAAGAAAGGCCTCGGCCTCAACGTGGCGCCTCATGCCCGCGAGTAGCCTACCCATGGCCCGATTGAATTGAGCGTTTTTCGGTTCCAAAGCCAAAGCACGCGAAAGCGCTTCGTAGGCATCTTCTGTCTGCCCGTTGCTTGCCAGCACTCGCGCTAAACTCACCAACGACCACGCGTGATCGGGTTCGCGCTCCACGACCTTTCGCAACAGTTTGGTGCCTTCGTCGCGTTGGTCCGCATCCAGAAGAGACAGGGCGAGCTTTCGCATCGCGGACACGCTCTGGGGGCTGTGCGCCAACACAGAGCGGCGCAGGCGCACCGCCTCATGAGGGCGTCCGCTCTGCAAGTGCCAACCGGCGACCTCGTCGGCCAACTCCTCCCAACTCGGTTTCGCCGAGACCAGGTCGTAGTAGTACTGAGTCGCCTCATCATCCTTGTGCTGGACGCGCAAGATCTGCCCCAACGCCCAGCTGATGTTCTCGACGCGGTCGTTGCGCTCAATCCATCGTCGAAACGACTGCTCCGCCTCCCCAAATGCCAATCGGGCACAATGCAACCATCCGATTGAACCGTCCACGGAGGGGTCGTTAAACAGACCGAGCCCCCCGTTCGGAATGCTGTGCAGCAGGCGATACAGCGTGATCGCCCGCTCGGCATCGAACTCCATTTCCAGGGACAATGGACGCCGCTGATCTGAAAACACGAGTTTGGTGTTCAGAACAACCCTCGCGGCGTAATGATCGGCAGAAACCTCGATCATTTTCAATGTCGCGCACTGTAGCGCGAAAACCGCAGATACCACTGCCAACATCGCGACCACGACCCCCGATCGCTTCAGCTTTCCGTTGATCTTGAGACGGTGTCGCTGCAGACCGACATTTCGGTCGCGGACGAGACGCCAAGCCTTCCAGAGAAGAAACGTAATCACCGCGGCGACACCGGACGCCATCAGGTAAGGAAGACTCTTGTACGCGCCGAATACCGAAAAAAACGTTACCGCAAAGACACCGAGCAGCATCACTTCTTCAGGGCGAGTCAGATCGAACCGCGGCGTCGGCGCCTCGTGCTTGGGTGGCCCTTTCGCGCTCGCCGATCTCCCGAAACCGAAATAAAGGGCATCGTTCGGGCAGACGCTGACACAGTCGAGGCACTTCATGCAGCCCGGATCCACGACCATTCCATACTCGCGCACCTCTTCATGCACGCGCACGTTCGAGGTGCATACCGCTGTGCAGTGACCACACTGCTCGCAAGCGTCGGTCACGCGGATGCGCCCCACCGCAAATCGATCCAGAGGCACGAAGAACCCCGCGTAGGGGCATCCGTACGTGCAATAGCCCTTGGCGCCCAAGAGGTAGACCGTTACAAACCCACAGATCCCGAGAAACGGAATCGCCACGAGCAACCCGGGAAAAGTCCGCCAGAAATCCTGCGTCGTCATGTGCACCGTCGCCTGCCACGGCGA
>JADFHG010000271.1 GCA_022567365.1 Planctomycetota bacterium
CGATTCGTGTCCCCCGCGGATAAAGCCAAAGGCCATCCAACCACCGATATTCTTGGGGGGGCATCGGAACCGACCCAAGTCCGAACCGCGACCGTGAGAGCGGCGTGACCAATGGAGGCACCGCCCCTCCCTCACGGTCAGGGTTCGGATAAGAGGCCATCTTCTTGATTCACTAATCTGCTACGTGGTCACCGAACTGCGTTGCTCATTGCCTACCGCGTCAAACGCGCCGCGATCGGCATCCGCCGGCCCGTGCCGAATGCGCGGCTGGTCACCTTCAGACCGACCGGTGCCTGTTTGCGTTTGTATTCGGCGCGATCGACCATCCGCACGACGCGTTCGACCATGTTTGCATCAAACCCCGCCGCGACAATATCGTCGGGCGGCAGATCCTGCTCGACGAACATCTCGAGGACGGCGTCGAGCTGGTCGTACGGCGGCAAGGAGTCTTGGTCGGTCTGCCCCTCGGCCAACTCCGCCGACGGCGGCTTCGTAATGGAGCGTTCCGGAATTCGGAGCCCGTCGGCTCCCGCGTTGATGCGCCGCGCGAGTTGATAGACGGTGGTCTTGGGGACGTCGCTCAACACGGCCAGCCCGCCGCACATATCGCCGTAGAGCGTGCAGTATCCAACCGCGAGTTCGCTCTTGTTGCCCGTGGTCAGCAATAGCCAACCGAACTTGTTCGAGAGGGCCATCAGAATGCCGCCGCGGATGCGCGCTTGCATGTTCTCCTCCGTCACGTCGGGTGCGCGACCCGCGAACAGTGGCGCGACGGCGGCTTCCATTGCCCGGTGCGTGCCCTCGATTGGCACAATCTTGAAGTCGATCCCGAGATTATCCGCCAGGGCACGCGCGTCCGCGAGACTGTGGTCGCTACTGAATCGAGACGGCATTGCCACACCATGCACCCGCGAAGCACCGAGCGCCTCGACGGCCAGCGCCGCGGTCACCGCGGAGTCGATACCGCCGGACAGCCCGACCACGACCTCGCAAAACCCGCACTTGGAAACGTAGTCGCGCGTGCCCATGACAAGCCCGCGATGGATCGATTCGATACGGTCCGGGTAGGGCTCCACCCGGCCGGACGAGACGCCGGCCGCCCGCACGTCGACAACTAGCAGGTCTTCGTTGAAGGCTCGCGCACGAGCCGCGAGACCACCGTTCGCATCGAGCACCAGGCTCGCGCCATCGAAGAGCAGATCGTCATTGCCGCCAACCTGATTCACCCAGACCAGGGGTACGTGCAAGGACCGGACCTGATCCATGAACACCCGCTCGCGGTCCGCGTGCTTGCCCGCCACGAACGGTGAGCCCGAGATATTGATGATCATTTGCGCGCCGGCGTCGACACTCTGCCGAACCGGGTCTCGTCCGTAGACCCGTCGCCCGTCGAACTGGTGGTCGTTCCACAGGTCTTCGCAAACGGTTAGGCCCACCCGTACCTTGCCCTCGGACGATTCATGCTCGAAAACCCCCACGCTTTCTCCGGGGCGAAAATATCGAACCTCGTCAAAGACGTCGTAGCTCGGCAGGAGCGACTTGCGATAGGTCATCTCCACGCGCCCGTTGCGACAAACGGCGGCCGCGTTGTAGATGCCCTCGGATGCGTCGCCAACCTCCGATTCCACGAAGCCGACAACCGCGGTGATGTCCGTGCAGCCGCGCGCGACGCCATCGAGCGCCTTCAGGTTGGCACGCAGGAGATCGCGCCGCAGCAAGAGATCCTTCGGCGGGTAGCCCACCATGACCAACTCGTGAAAGACGACGATCTCGGCGCCCTGCGCCCGGGCCGAGTCGATACCCTCGAGCACGCGCGCCGCGTTACCGGCGACGTCCCCGACGGTAGAGTTGATTTGCGCCAGTGCGACTTTCATCCGGGCTCTTGGCTCGCCTTTGGCCTTTGCATTGCGACGCTCACGTAACGATTGTAGCACAACGGTTCTTGCCGGTATCGTTGGAATGCCACACGCCGCGGACCGTGCCGTACCGAGCCACGGGGGCGTGTTCTCGCCAACAACGCCGTTCCGGCGTCCCAGAGCGTGTCGGACGAACGGCTGCGGGTCGATCCAAGACCAGCGACATCGGGCGTTCTTTTCGTCCGGAAAAATCCTCGAGATTTCTTGGGCACAAGACGAACAAACGGCGTTAGATACTTTGTGGGCGCATACTCCGCAATGATGCAGAGTGTCTGTAAGTGCGGAGCGCGATGACCGCGTTCGCTGGAGAGCGGTCGCGCCACCCAAGAAAGGCTTCATTCCTTCCCTTTGGATCCGGGGGGGTCGGCCGGTTTGCAATACCGGCTGGCCAGCCTCGGATCGGGTCGTCACGGACCCGCTCCACGCTAACCCGCAAGACTTGGGTTAATGGCACACTGGCAAGCAGGTCTTGACGACCGGCTGGGTGAAATGACGCCACTGCTGCGCGTAAAAAAGAAGCAAGACCAGCGGCACCCTCCCGTGTTCGGGCCGGAGAGAGGATGGTGGAAGGATGCCTTAGTGCTGGTCTTGCCTTCTCGTTTCGGACCGAGATAACTCGGCCCTTATCCGCGTGCAGCCATCGCGACTGCGATCGATGCACGCGGCGATATTCAGTTTCTCATTCGCGGGAACAAATCTCCAGTTCGCCCAACGCCGATCTCGAAACGGCCCAACGACCCCTCGCCGCGCTGGCTACGAAACAAACGGCACTTCCCGTGCCACAGAGTGAAAAAACCGAAGCCCGTCGCTCGCCCGCCTCAACGCCCCGCCATCGCCTAATTGTAGCCGCGATTGCCGCAGTGTCAAGGATTTTCCCGGGGCGAAAGAGAAAGAACACGCACGCCTTGCGTGCCCTCCCACAGTACTCGAATCCCCACACCAACAGGACGCAGTTTACCCGCCCGAACCGCCGTGTCAACCGCCCCGTCCAAAAAAACATACGGATGTGCGTTGAACGGCTCGATTGCTGCCGGCGCCCTCTTTCGTACAATCTAAGTCCCAAAACCGGACGTGCCTCCTCGGCAGAAGGTAACCGATAGTTAAGCAATGAAACTTAATATTCAAATCACAGGCATGCACTGCAATCAATGTACCCGGGCAATCGAGGCTGCATTGGCGGCCGTGCCTGCCGTCGATGAGTGCGAGGTGTGCATCGGCTCCGCGACGGTTTGCTTCGGCGAGGGTACCATGGACAAGTCCGCGTTGTTTGCGGCGATCCGGGGCGCGGGCTCGTTTGATATCCGTGGCTTTTCGGCCAGCGAGGAATAGGGCATGGGCATCGGTACCGGCCGGACGTGGAGCGCCGCGATGATCGGCTCCGCGCGCGTGGCCCTGGATCCTACGTGGCTGGCTCGGCCGATGTGCGGTGCCGCTTGGATTTGTCAGTAAGGGAGCGCTGTTCGTGGCGTCAGGCGAATTGCCAGTGACCCTTCGCTTGCGTATCGAGGGGATGACCTGCGGCAGTTGTGTTGCGCGCGTGGAACGCGCCCTCCTTTCCGATCCCGGAGTCAAGCGAGCGAGCGTCAACCTCGTCACCGAGATCGTCCAAATCGACTTGGCGGATCCCCCGGCGCGGCGCGCCGATTTGATTGCCGCGGTTCAACGGGCCGGGTACGACGCGGACACGGTTCGGCGGAGCGACGAGTTCTCTTTGGGGCTTGATCGAACGCAGGCCGCCCGCCTGCAACATCAGCGGCAGGGCGTGATGCACGCGGTCGCGATGGGTGTGCCGATCATCGCGATTCACTTTCTGGCTCCTATGCTTCAGTCAGCGGACCGGGGCGGAGGGGTTTGGCCGCTGGCGATCGAGGCCATCCTGTGCAGTGTGCTCCTGCTTTCGTCCGCCGGGGCGCCGATCCTGGTCGCCGGTTGGCGCGCACTAATCCATCGGTCGCCCAACATGGACCTCCTCGTATCGCTCGGTGTGTCGGCGGCCTACGTGAGCGGCGTGGCGAGTCTATTCGTCGCGTCGCTGGACGCGCCCCATTTTCATGCCGCCGCGATGATCCTGGGGTTCATCAATCTCGGACGGCTTCTCGAGCTGAAGGCCCGCAGGACCGCAACATCGGCCATTTCCGCACTCGCCCGGCGCATGCCCTCGACCGCCCATCGCGTCCAAGCGGACGGTATCGTCGAAGTCCCCGTGGGCCAATTGAGCAAGGGCGACCACGTTCGCGTCGCACAGGACACGGTCGTACCCGTTGACGGGGTCATCATCGACGGGAACGCGACAATGGACGAGAGCGCGGTGACCGGCGAATCGATGCCTCGTGAACGAAAAACCGGTGACGAGGTTTCCGCCGGCACCGTGGTGCGCGATGGCCTGATTACGGTCGAGGCGCGTCGCGTGGGAAGCGAATCGACCGTCGGACGGATTATTCGTGCCGTGGAGGAGGCCCAAAGCGGCAAGACGCGCATGCAGCGTATTGCCGACCGTACCGCCGGCTACTTCGTGCCAGTGGTCGTTGTCGTAGCGGTGCTGACATTCGTGGGATGGGCCTTCATCGGACACTCCGGCGCGGCGACGGCGGTAAATCGCGCGGTGGCGGTGTTGGTCATCGCTTGCCCGTGCGCGATGGGGCTTGCGACGCCGATGGCCGTCATGGTCGCCACGGGCACGGCCGCGACCCGGCAGATTCTCGTGAGAAACGCGGCGGCGTTGGAGGCGGCGGGCCGTATCGACGTGATGCTCATCGACAAGACCGGAACGCTGACGACCGGAATACCGGCCGTGCGAGAGGTGTTCGACGATCCGATCGGGCCGATCACGCGCGACGCGCGAGAGGTCGTCAAAATGGCCGCGTCAGCCGAGCGATACTCACAACATCCGCTTGCTCGCGCGATCGTTGCGCGGGCACGGGAATGGGGTCTCGAACTCGTCGAACCATCCTCCTTTTCCAACGAGGCCGGGCTGGGCGTTCGCGCGCGGTGCGACGGGCACGACGTGTTGGTGGGCAGCCATGCAATGCTTGCCGCTGCCGGCGTTGATACGTCCATCATCGAGGACCGCCTGTCGCTTCTCACGACCGACGGACAAACCGCGGTCCTGCTCGCAGTGGACGGTATTTGCGCCGGTCTGATCAGCTTCTCGGACGTCGTGCGCCCCGAGGCCTCCCGCGCCATCGAGTCGCTCGAGTCCCTCGGTGTCGCGACCGCAATGCTCACCGGCGATTCCGCCGCGACGGCTGCTTCGGTCGCGGCGGGGGTCGGCATTCGCGAGGTGCACGCGGAGCTGTCGCCCGAGGGTAAGTCGGCGGCGATCGCCCAGCGCCGCGAGGCCGGAATGTGCGTCGCCTTCGTGGGAGACGGCATCAACGACGCACCCGCACTCGCGGCCGCCGACGTGGGAATCACGTTCGCGTCGGCGACCGACGTAGCCATCGGCGCCGCCGATATTACGATTTTGCGGGACGACCTCGGCAAACTCCCGGAGGTAATCGCCCTGGCTCGGCGAAGCGTTCGCGTGATCAAGCAAAACCTGTTCTGGGCCTTCTTCTACAACATTGCGGCCATACCACTGGCGATCATGGGCAAGATCCCCCCCGGAATCGCCGCCGCGGCGATGATGTGCTCGTCGATCAGCGTGGTGCTAAACTCGCTGCGCCTGCGCCGAATGGCGCCACCGGATTCCGCCGCGACAACGGAATCTCGAATCACGGACCGCGCAATCAAACAAGAGGCTGAATG
>JADFHG010000272.1 GCA_022567365.1 Planctomycetota bacterium
CCCGGGTGGCTTGGTGGGGGCGAGCTTGATCGTGCGCTCAAAGGCCTCCATCGCACCGTCGCTATCACCGGCCATCAGCAGTGCGTCACCCAGACGATGTTGAGACGGCGCGAAGTCGGGAAAGCGCGCGGCGACGTCGCGATAGATCGCAAGCGAAGCGTCGAAGTTGCCCAGCGCAGCCGTCGCTATACCGAGGTAGTAGTGCGCCTGCCGGTTCGACGGTGCCGACCGCAACGCCTCGGCGAAGCACGCCCGCGCGGGCGTCCACAGCCCGTTCGCCGCGTAGACAAGCCCGAGCGTCGCGCGGGCGTCGGGGTCTGCCGGCGCGTTACGAGCCTTCTCGATGAAGGGCTGAAGGTATGCGCGGACCTGCGGCTCGAGGGCGGTCAAGTCCGCCGGGACGGGGACGGGATCGTTCGCGTCGATGGCTGCCTGCGTCGACCGCGCGACGGCCGACGGCGGAGTGACCGTGGCAGGCAGAACCAACACCGCGAGCATCGATACGCGCGCGAGCGCGAGTATCAGAACGCGCGCGGGCACGACGTATGAACGCTCGGCGGTGGTACCGCGGTCGCCGGGCACCATTAGGCCACGGTGATTGACTCGTCCAGGTACACGTCCTGAATCACATTGAGCAGTTTGACCCCGGCGTCCATCGGCCTCTGAAATGCCTTGCGTCCGGAGATCAGGCCCATTCCGCCGGCTCGTTTGTTGATCACCGCGGTCCTGGCTGCGTCGGCGAAATCGTTCTCTCCGGATGCGCCGCCGGAGTTGATCAGGCCCATGCGGCCCATGTAGCAGCCGGCCACCTGATAGCGACAAAGATCGATGGGGTTGTCCGTGGTGAGCTTGTCGTAGACGAGGTTGCTCGTCTTGCCGAAATCGATCGCGGGAAAGCCGCCGTTGTTCTCGGCTTGTTTCTGCTTGATGATGTCGGCCTCGATGGTGACCCCGAGGTGGTTGGCCTGGCTCGTCAGGTCGGCCGACAAATGATAGTCCTTGCCGTCCTTCTTGAACGCGTTGTTGCGCAGGTAGCACCAGAGAACGGTGACCATTCCCAGCTCGTGGGCGATGTGGAAGGCCTCGCTGACCTCCTGAATCTGCCGCGTGGATTCCTCGGAGCCGAAGTAGATCGTCGCCCCGACCGCCGCCGCGCCGAGGTCCGCGGCCTGCTCGACGCTGGCGAACATGATCTGGTCGTGCTTGTTCGGATAGGTCAATAGCTCGTTGTGGTTGAGCTTGACGAGGAAGGGGATCTTGTGGGCGTACTTGCGCGAGACCGCCCCGAGGACGCCCAGCGTCGACGCGACGGCGTTGCACCCACCCTCGATGGCGAGCTTGACGATGTTTTCCGGGTCGAAGTAGATCGGGTTCGGAGCGAAGGACGCCCCGGCCGAATGTTCGATGCCCTGGTCCACAGGCAACATCGACACGTACCCCGTGCCGGCGAGCCTGCCCGAATTGAAAATGGCCTGCATGTTGCGCAAGACGGGGACCGGGCGATCCGTGTGGCTCATGACGCGGTCGACGAAGTCCGGACCGGGAACGGTCAGCAGCGACTGGTCGATCGCCTCGCACTTGTGTGAAAGCAGGGTCTCGGCTCCCTTGCCCAGCAAATCGGTAACGGCGCTCATCATCGTATCTCCTGATCGGCACATATCTTTGATGCGACAGTGCCCACCTTTTACCACAAATCAGTGGCCGCATAAACCCGTGCGGGTCCGGCCTGCTGCCTGAGGATCCGTAACTCCTCCTTGTGGTTAACGGTCAGCGGTTCGGCCCGAGCCTTGCCCACCCTCGGGAGCCCGCGCCCTCCCCATCGCCAGGGCTACCCCATCCGCGATGCACCCGATTCACCCGACGCCCCCACGGCACCGTTGCCAGGTTTGCCACCGTCGAGTAGGTTGTGTCGCATTGGTGTGGGATTCGTACCGTGGCCGGGCGTCGGCGACGAGGCGGGCAGGGACGTCGCCCCCCTGCCAGGGGCGTTTGAGGAGTAAGCTCGATGACCGATGAGAAACTGGCCGTGGAAAAGGCCGGTGGAGTCGAGGACGACGTTTCCGATGCGACGGGCGCCGATGAGGCGACCGCCGTCGCGGAGAAAGAAACCGAACTCACCGACGAAGAGAAGGCCCTCGCCAAGCTCAAGGAGGCGCTCGAGGTCGAGAAGGAGGAGGTCGGCCCGCTCCACGTCAAGCTGACCATCACGATCCCGCGCGACACGATCGACGAAGAGCTTGGCGAGCAGTTTCAAGACCTCAAGCGCGAGGCCCAGGTGCCGGGTTTTCGCAAGGGTCACGCCCCGCTGAAGCTCATCGAAAAGCGCTTCGGCGCGGATGTGGGCAGCGACAGCCTCACGCGGCTGGTGTCGCGCGGATACCTGGCGGCCGTGGAAAAGCTGGACGTCAAACCGCTGGGGGATCCACTCATTTGTGCGATGGTCACCGAAAAGCGGACCGACGACAACGGCGTTGAAAAGAGTGTCAAGACCGAAAGGCTCGTCCCCGTGGATCGGGCGCTGGAGGAAATGAAGCTGCCCAGTGAGGGTCCGCTCACATTCGTGTGCGACGTCGAGCTCAAGCCCGAGTTTGAACTGCCCGAGCTGACGAAAATCCCCGTGAAGCGCCCGAAAGTCCGTATTACCAAGAAGGACGTCGATCTCGAGCTGAAGCGCATGCGCATGTCGTCCGGCAGGTTTCAGCCGGTCGAAGGCGGCAAGGTCGAGGCGGACGACCTGCTCTACGCGGACATGAAGATGAGCGTCGACGGCGAGGTGGTGGTCACGGAGGACAACTTCGACCTCGCGGCGCGGGATCTTCGGGTCAAGGGTGTTCCGCTGATCGGATTCGCCGACGCGGTGGTGGGGAAGAAAGTGGGCGACGAGTTCGCTTTCGAGGCCATGGTGCCGGACGATCACGACAACATCGACATCCGTTCCAAGACGGCGAAGTTCGACTTCGTATTGCACGAGATCAAGCGGCTTCATGTGCCGCCGATCGACGCTGAGTTCCTCGAGGGGGTCGGCTTCGACACGGAGGAAGAGCTCCGAACGCAGTTGAAGCTCCAGATGGAGTCGCGGCTCGAGTCTACGGTCAAGCGCGGGATGCACGCTCAAATCGGCGAGTACCTTGTCGAGAAGACGGACTTCGAGGTTCCCGAGGGTGTGTCTCGACGTCAAACGGACCGTGCGATCCAGCGCCGCATGATCGACATGTACACGGAAAACGTGCCCCAGGCCGAGATCGATAAAAAGGTCGACGAGATGCGGGCCAAGGTCCACGATCAGGCCACCCACGACCTGAAGCTGTTCTTCGTTTTGGAGAAGATCGCGGAGGAGCAAGACATCGAGGTCCGAGAGGAGGAGATCAACTCCGCGATTGCGAGCATCGCGGCCATGCAGGGCCAGCGTTTCGACCGAATTCGCGACCAGTTCAGCAAGGGCGGAGGGCTGAACACGTTGTACCTCAGGATCCGCGACGACAAGATTCTGGATAAGCTGCTCGCCGATGCCGAGGTTTCGGAGACGAAGGGTCCAAAGACGAAGGATCCCAATACGAAAGAGCCGAAGACGAAAGAGCCGAAGACGAAAGAGCCGAAGGCGAAGAGTCCGCAGCCAAAGGGCGGGAAGTCCGGGACCGACTCGTAATCCGTCGGGCTGTTTTTGTGCGGGTTGGCGAGGGTGCTGCCGGGACCGCGGGTCCGCGGGCGGACCGCCCGTCACGTGAGCGACGTTTGGTTTGAGGCGTGTCGTTCGGCCGATAATCGGTGGCGGATCCGATCCGTCGGCTTGAAGTGTCTCGGGAAACGATCCGGAGTCGCCACCGCCAAAGTGAAACAACCGGGCTGTCGCTCGCCAATTGCCGACAGACTGTGTATCGCGTGGGTGGGGTTCTTATGGCGACTCCGGTGTTGAACGGCCGGCCCTGCCGTCGGCCGAGGATACGGGCGTGGGTCGCGACATTGATCGGATGCGATCTCCGGACGCCGCCCCGCGCACGGATCGCGCGAGACGCGTTGGAATAACGGACGTTAACGACCATGGAACATCGAGGGACGGAACGGATGAACCACTGGATGGGGCGACCCGAAACGGTCAATCAATACCCGGCGTATCAGCGCACGCGCGAAATGTCGCTGACGGACATGCTGCTGGAGAACCGGATTATTTTTCTCTCCGGTCCGATATACGACAAGACGGCCAATCTGGTCATCCAGCAACTGCTGTACCTGCAGTCGATCAAGCGGAACCAACCGGTCAACCTGTACATCAATTCGCCGGGCGGACACGTGCAGGATACGCTCGCCATATATGACACCATGCAGCACATGGGCGCGGAGGTCGCGACGTATTGCATCGGGCAAGCGGCAAGCGGTGCGGCTGTACTGCTCATGGCCGGTGCCAAGGGTCAACGGTACATTCTGCCCAATGCGAAGGTGATGTTGCATCAGCCGTGGGGCGGGATCACGGGGCAGGCGGAGGACATTCGGATCCAGGCCGAGGAAGTGCTCCGAGACAAGATACGACTCAACGAGATCATCGCGACGGCGACCGGCAAGTCGATCGAACAGGTCACCGAGGATACTGATCGCGACCGCTACCTGAACGCCGACGAAGCCGTCGAATACGGAATCGTCGACGAAGTGCTTCGCGACGAGAACGGAAAGAAGAAGGACAAGAAGAAGGCCTGAGGCGGGAAACGCCGACGGTGGGTCGATGATCGACGTCCTTCGGTTGGGGCGCCCTTTGAGCCGACCGATACGGGAGTGGAACGCGACCGGGGCCGCTCGAACGGCCTCGAGGAACCTTAGGATTCAGCTAGGAAACGAAGAGGACCATGACCGCGATCAATCAACGAGTGCCGTTCGTTATCGAGTCCACCGGGCGCGGCGAGCGCGAGATGGACATCTTCTCGCGTCTGCTCAAGGACCGAATCGTTTTCTTGACCGGAAGTGTCAATGACGAAATCGCGAACTTGATCGTTGCGCAGATGCTCTTCCTCTCCAACGAGGATCCCCAAGCCGATATCAACCTCTACATCAACAGCCCGGGCGGGTCGGTGTCGGCCGGGTTGGCGGTCTACGACACGATGCAGTACCTCCGTTGCGACGTGGCGACGTATACCATCGGAATGGCCGCGAGCATGGGCGCGTTGATCCAGTGCGGCGGAACCAAGGGCAAACGATTCATCCTGCCGAACTCGCGCATGCTCCTGCACCAGCCGTTGATCGGCGGAGTCATGGAGGGGACGGCATCCGACCTCTCGATCGAAGCGGAGGAGATTATCCGACTTCGCAAGCGTCTCTACGCCATTATCTCATCGCGCACGGGCAGACCGATGGCCACGATCGAAAAGGACTGCGACCGCAACAAGTGGCTCGACGCCGAAGAAAGCGTCGAATACGGTCTATCCGACACTATTCTCGAGCGCATGCCGGAAGTCCCCTGACGTAGGGAGCTGAGGGGCAACAGGCGGTCGCATGAAATGCGTCGTCCCGTCGCGCGTGGGCTTGTCCGATCAACTCCAGAGTTCAAACACAATCAACCAGCGGAAGAGCCGTCCGCGCGGATGATACGCGGACACGTGCCGCGCTGACTTCCCGCTCCGCAAGGGCACCGCGCGCGCGGATTATGGGCGCAACCTCT
>JADFHG010000273.1 GCA_022567365.1 Planctomycetota bacterium
TCGGTGATCGAACGGGCTTGCGAGTGGGTAACCCAAAGAAGTACGGACCGCAGCAGTCCGAAGGAGTCGGAACGGACATCGACCCCGAGAACGCTGATGTTCCCGTGATCGGCGACCTAATCGTCGACGATGATACGTCAGACCCGACGGCAGTGAACTTCCCGTCCGTCGACGGGCTCCTCGTGTATGACGATTCGGTCTTCAACCGGCTCGGCTCGGGCGACGATGTTGTGGACATCAAGCGCGACTACCTGCTTCGCACCGCCAAGCCGCTGTACATCAATCGCCGCACCGGCAGGATTATTCGAGGCCCACTCGGGGAGAACGTACCGTGACGAGCGACCTCCGTTTCGATCGCGACCGCCGGCATACGTGGGCGCGCATACACCCGAATCGGCGCGGGTTTTCGCTTATCGAGATGATGATCGCGATCGTCATCCTCGGGCTTGGTTTGATCATGGTGGCGACGATGTTTCCCGTGGCGTGGGGGCGTGCCCGCCGCTTGCAGGAGTTCACGAGCCAGGTGAGCTGTACGTCGATCGCCGAGACGACGGTCAATCTTCAGATGCACGTGGACGACGGTGCGGGTCCGATCGGTTTCGTGCCGAACGATTCCCCGTCGGACAGAATCAGCTTCGCGGGCGACCAGATCCTGCTCTCCAAGAGACAAAACGCGTTCCCGCCGAACGCATTCCTGGACGCCGACTCGCGGGTGCATCCGCTTCACATGGAAAACATCCGCGTCAAGCCGGATGAGGCGGGGTTCGTCTTCGAGAATCCGTACATGCTCGACCCGAACGATCTCCTGCAGCCCGTCTTGAGCGATCCCGAGGCCGTCTTGCCCAAGGGCTGGAAGACCTATCTCGAGCCCCAGGTCCTTCTGATCGACCGCGTATATCCGCCGTTGCCGCCGCGCGAAAACGTCTCCGACAGCGGCGTGTTCGACGGCGAGGATCCGCGTTGGCGAGCGGCGCTCGATACGCGCCGGTTCTGCTGGGCCGTATTCCACAAGCTCGACGAGGAATACGTGGCGAGTGTGAACAATTCACCAGGCAGCCAGATCGGCAAGAAGCGGCAGTTCAAGATGTACTACGTAACGCTGCGACGCACGGGGGCGACGCACCGGTTCGCGCGGCAGGACACGGAGTTGGCGCTGTTGCCAGACCCCGATCAGCGCTCCGAACCTGCGAACGTTCAGGCGTTCGACGAGGACGAGGATCTCCTCTTCCCGGTTGCCTGGCGGGTTCAGATTCTTCTGCCCCGTGATTCAATCGTCTTCCCGGACGCCACGACGGACCCAACCGGCGTGCGGACGGAGGTCATGGCCGGTATGACCGACGCCGCCGAATCGGGCACCGAAACGAACGAACTCGTCGCGACGATGTTTCGACGCGGGACGCAATTCATCGATGAAGTCAACGGGCGTGTGTATCGCGTGCAGAAGGTCCGGACGAACGGTAACGGCGATCTCGCGTTCCTGACGTTGGACTCGGAGATACTGGGGCCCGACGTGGACGACGGCGAGTTCGCCGGCAACGGCCGCTTGGAAAGCGACGAATTCCTCCGGACCGTGTGGGTCTTCCCGCCGCGCGTCATTGGTCGGGATTCCAGCAACAACGACCAACCGCTCTTCGCCGGTCGGCCACCGGTCGTCGCGATCGAGACCCGCTCGCTTACGAAGTTCCCGTAGGCCATCCTGTTTCAAGCATTACCCGTATTCGCATGGCGGCAATACGGACATGCGCGGCGTATCGAACGGCCAGAGACCGCGCGGGTTAGAGCGATTCCGACCAATTCGTAGCGTCCGCCCCCCGTGGCGGACGTCTTCGTCGATGGCTTCAGGTCAATTGATCCCCCTACGAGATCGCTGAGACTGCTGTAGGCGCAGTCGGATTGCCGGCGCTCGAGGTTGGAAACCTACATCGCCGGTCTCGCTTCCGTCAGGCAGAGTTCGACGAGATCGTCGAGGAGCGCCGTGCCCACGCACATGACCTTGTCGGCAGCGCCCCAATAGATCTTCACGGTCCCGTCGTCTTCGGGCACCGCGCCGCATGTGAAGACCACGTTGTGGACGTAGCCGGTGATCTCCCACGGATCCTCGGGCTGCAAAATCCAGCGGTCGCACACGCCGATGATGTGCGACGGATCGGCGAGGTCGTGCAGCGCGACACCCAGACGGTAGACGCTGCCGTCCATCGTCGGAAAGACGCCATGGTAGATGTGCAGCCACCCGCGGTCCGTGGCGATGGGCGTCGCACCGGGGCCGATCTTCATCTGGTCCCAATGGTATCCGACGGGCTTCATCACGACCTTGGAGTCGCCCCAGTGGATCAGATCCGGCGAGTAGCTGATCCAGACCGACCATGGTGAGATTTCGCTGTGCGGACGGTCGAGCCGGACGTATCGCCCGTCGAACTTTCGTGGAAATATGACGACATTGCGGAGGTCGGCCTGCGTAATGAGGGAGACGCGCTCGATCGACTCGAAATCCGTGGTCCTCGCCAGCCCGATCCGCACTCCGTGCCTGGAATATGCGCTGTAGGTGATGAGGTAGCCACCGTCGATCGGGCAGATCCGGGCGTCCTCGACGCCGTATTCCTCGTATTCGGCAAATACACCATCGCTCGTCGGCACCATGAACGGCCGTTCGCGGGGTGTGAACCGATACCCGTCGTCGCTGTCGGCGAGACCGAGGATCGACCGGCCGTTCTCGCGGTGGGCGCGAAAGAGCATGACGTACTTGCCGTCGTGTTTGGTCACGCCCGCGTTGTGTACGGTCGCCACGCGGTAGGGAACGTCGGCGGGGGTCAGTATCGGGTTGCCGCGGTAGCGCTTGACGATTGGGTCGTTCATAATGCCCATGGTATCGGGTGGTGCGTTGCCTGTCGCGACTCGGACGGGCGGGGCGAAGGCGCACCGTTGGCGGGGCGGGACTCGCCGACGGCGGGCTGACGCGGCGTTTTCCGACGGAGGGTGTTGCCGGAGGGTCGCGTGAGATTGGATGATCGCGCGGGCTGAAGCGCGCGGCTCGGTATTCCCGGCATCGCGCGGGCTGAAGCACGCGGCGCGGCGGGGTTCGACCGGCGGGAGTGGCGCGGGGTGCACCGTTCGTGTAGGATATGTCACTTGTGACTAGGCGCGTGCCCCGCGCCGCGGACCGCGAGCCGCATCGCGGCGGTGCGGTTCGCGAGCGATGTGCTGCTCCAGGCCTTGGCGCCTTGGGCGTGGCTCTCGGCGCCTTGGTCATGACTCTCGGCGCCCCGTGTTTGGCTGGCGCCCTGAGTTTGTCCGAAGTATTTGGAGGTTATCCGGTTCAATGTCCCTTCCCGTTGTCGCAATCGTCGGCCGACCGAACGTCGGCAAGAGCAGCCTTTTCAATTCTATCGTGCGGCGGCGGGCGAGCATCGTCGATCCAACGGCCGGTGTCACACGTGATCGCGTCACGGAAATCTGCGAGATCGGCGAACGATTCTTCGAACTCGTGGATACCGGCGGGCACGGAATCGTCGATTGCGACGATCTGGGCGAGGACATCGAACGACAGATCCGCCACGCCATCGACGAAGCCGACGTCATTCTCTTTGTGGTCGATGTTCAGGACGGGCTGGTGCCGCTCGACCGGCAGACGGCCGACCTGTTGCGGCGGCGCGCCGACCGCGTCTTTCTCGTGGCAAACAAGGTGGACTCGCCGACGGTCGTGCCCGACCTGGGCGAGTTTCACAAGCTCGGGTTCAAGGATCCCATTCCCATTAGCGCGACGCACGGATTCGGGCGGACGGAGTTGCTCGAGCGTATCAGTGCGGCCGTCGAGGGAATCTCGGATGAAGTTCCGTCGACCCCGGTGATGAAAATCGCCGTCGTGGGCAAACGAAACTCGGGCAAGAGTTCGTTCATCAACGCCTTGGCGGGCAGTGATCGGGTGATCGTAAGCGAGATTCCCGGAACGACGCGCGACAGCATCGACATTCGCTTCGAGCGGGACGGGCGCACGATCGTCGCGATCGATACGGCCGGCGTGCGCAAGAAAAACAAAATCGCAAATGACGTCGAGTATTACGCGTTCACCCGCGTCACCGATTCGATTCACCGGGCGGACATCGTGCTGTTCATGATCGACTCGACGGTCCCGGTGGGACAGGTGGACAAGCGGTTGGCGGCGATCATTACAGCCGAATACAAGCCTTGCATCATCGTGGTGAACAAATGGGATCTCGCCAAGGGCCGGGCCACCACCGAGGAGTTCGGCGACTATCTCACGAAGGTCTTCGGGCAGCTCGATTACGCCCCGGTGACTTTCACGTCCGCGATCACCGGCCGAAACGTGCAGTCGACGATAGACGTGGCATTTTCCCTGTTCAAGCAGGCGAACCGGCGCGTCGGGACGGGGCAACTAAACCAAGCGCTCGAAACGGCGCTGTCTGAGAACCTCCCCCAAGCGCGGACGGGCTCCAAGACGCCGAGGCTCTACTACGCGACGCAGGTATCGACAAGACCGCCGACCATTGTCGTGTTCGTCAACGGGGTCGCCAACGTGACCGTGAACTACGAACGATTCCTGCTGAATCGGTTTCGAGAGTATTTGCCGTTCGAGGAAATCCCGATACGACTCGTTTTCAGAGACCGGCGTACGAGACGGTCTCAGGACTAACAGGCGGTTGAGAAACCCCGGTGTAGCGTTCGCCCCCCGCGGCGGACGTGGCTCTCGAGAGCGCTATCGCCGTCCTACGGCCGCCACCGGGGGCGGCCGCTGCTTTCTCGGCGGAGCACCACTTTTTCAACGGACTGCTAACGCGAGGTGCCGCGATGAGCATCGAAATCCACTGTAGCCACTGCCAGAAGTTGATCCGCGCCCCCGACGAGGCCGGCGGCAAGCATGGCAAGTGTCCATATTGCAAACAAAGCGTGTACATCCCCACGCCGCCCGACGACGGGATCGCGCTCGCCCCGATCGACGAGGACGACGAGCGGCGCGACAAGGAGCTTCGCCGCGAGGCGATCTCATATTCCGCGTCGGTTGATCGGGACAAGGGATCCAAGTATGACGTTGGCGACGGTGGCGGTAAGCGAAGACCGGACGCGGGCAACACGATCGACGCGCGCGAGGCGATCGACGTCACTGCGGAAGTCGAGGGTTACATCGTCGCCATGCGAGACTCGAAGCTCGACAAGGCGGACGCGATCGTGCTGCGCCTCAGGCGGTCTCGTGGTCGAGCACGCAACCATATCGAAGCGCTGATCCTCGACCAAATGCCCCCCTCGATCGGCAACGTGCCGGCGCCCCTAATGAAGGGGTTCCTCAAGTCCTTGCTCGACCGTTTGAAATAGGGTGCGCGATGCGCACGTAGCCCAGCCGCCCTCGGCTGGGCTGCATTCTCCGGGCGCCTCAAATCCCGCTGCCGAAGGAATGCTCCAAAAACGTCGGGCGAAATTCGCCGATGGTGCGGTCGGTCAGCGAGTAGGTGTCCATGCGCAGGAGCGGCGGGGAGTAGACGTGCAGGGTGATCAGATCCTCGCCGGCGGCTTGGCAGTTTGACACCTGATGGATGTCGCTGTCCTGAGTCGCGTTGATCGTGCCTACCGGCAGATCATGCGACGAGACGGCCTTGATGA
>JADFHG010000274.1 GCA_022567365.1 Planctomycetota bacterium
ACAGTCTCCTCTACCGCCCTCGTCACGGCCTTGAGGCCCCCTTGTCGGCAGCCGTGAATGGTGTTGGTGCCTTCAAACGCGATCACATAGCGATACCAGTTGGAGCCTTTCCCGCCGGGCGGAGGCTCTGCTCGCTGGACCGATACGATCTCGTAGGGTTGTCCCAATGCTATGGATTCAGGTGTTATCTTTTCTGTTTTATTTAAGAGGCGTATATGGCAACGAAAAGAGCAGTGAAAAAATCAGCAAAAAAGCCAAAATCTAAGAAAGCATCCCCAAAAGCGACCAAACGAACCACAAAGAAGAAGGCTACCAGGGGCAAACGCAGGAATTCTACCCCGAAGGGAAAATGTTTTGTCATGATGCCGTTTGCAGATCCTTTCGACATCTATTTTAATAAAATTTACAAGGATGCTATAGAAAAAGCTGGCATGGAACCCATTCGTGCCGATGATTTGTTTCGCCCTAGCGTCATAGTCTCGGATATCTGGAATATGGTGCAAAAAGCTGATGTCCTATTCGCTGAGCTCACGACGAAAAATGCTAATGTATTTTATGAGCTTGGGCTGGCTCATGCGATCGGAAAACCCGTGATCCTCGTTTCAGAGACGATGAGTGACGTCCCGTTTGACTTGCAGCAACTTCGTGTGCTTCTTTATAATAAGGATGATCCATCGTGGGGTGAGAAACTAGCCTCCAATATAACGGCTGCTATTCAGGAAACGCTGGATGCCCCAATAGAAGCGGTGCCAAGCACTTTCAGGAAGCTAGTCGAGAGTCAGGCGCCGAAGCAAGATAAAACCCAGTCGCGACTGGAAATGTTGGAGCGGCAGGTGTTTCGTATGCGCAGGAACTTAGAGCGTCCACAACACCGAAGGTTGCCGGTTACTGATGCCGAGAGGGAATTAGAGGCGGTTAACAATGTCGAAGGATTTGATAAATGGGTGTTGCGATGGGATCGAAGAGGAATACAGGAGTCAGTCCTAAAAATCATTGCATCATCGTCCTCTAATGTTCCAGAAGGTGAGGCTGAAAGAATTGGTGAGGTATTAAAAAAAGCTGAAATCCCCTAACCCTCCTGTTCATCCTGTCGACACTTCGATATCATGGACGCCAGTTCCAATAAGAGCCTTCGGCCCTAACGGGAAAAACGGGGCGCTACAGATTCTCGAAAACGCGAGCCGGCGCGATTCCGTTGCGTATCGATCTAGATGACGCCGATCTCGGATCGAAACAAGGCATCGAGCCACCACGCAATGGCGACACGGTGCTGATCGGGTCGCCCGGTCACAGCGATGAACGGGGCGGCGCGGGCGCGGCATACGTGTACCGATTCGGCCAAATGGAACACGATTGGTTAGAGGTGTCCGAACTCACCTGGGACGAAACAGAATTCGGTGACGACTTTGGCGTAGCCGTGGCGGTCCACGGTGCCTTCGCGTTCGTGGGCGCACCCGGCGATGACGGCGTTGGCCTCGATACCGGCGCGGTATATGCGTTCCGCATCTTGGGCATGACTGATTGTAACGAGAACGGCGTCGATGACGCATGCGAACATGGGTGTAACGGAAACGGGATTCCGGACGACTGTGACATCGCAAACGGCACGAGCGCGGATTGCAACGGCAACGGTATTCCCGACGAATGCGAGCCGGATTGCAACGGGAACGGCAGCCCGGACGACTGCGACATTGACAGTGGAAAGGCGGATGATCTCAACGGAAACGGCTTGCCGGATTCGTGTGAAGACTGCAACGGAAACGGTTTTCCGGATCAGTGGGACGTCTTGAACGGTACAAGCGAGGATGCCAACGGTAACGGTATCCCGGATGAATGCGATCCGCCGGAAACGGGGATACGGCTGGCCGTCGTGGCGGTGGGGTTGGTGCAGCCCTTGCTTGTGACACACGCTCCGAGTGACTTCGAGCGTGTGTTCATCGTCGAGAAAGCGGGACGGATTAGAGTCCTCAAGGGTGGACAGTTGCTCGAAGAACCTTTTCTCGATCTTTCGCGCATTGTTCAGACGCTTGCGGAGTCCGGCCTGCTCGGGCTCGCTTTTCCCCCCGACTACGTGTGCAATGGCGATTTCTACGTCAACTACTCAAATACGATCGGGGATACCGTAATCGCCCGGTACCGGGTATCCGAAAACCCGGACATCGCCGAGCCCGACGGCGAGGTTCTTCTGACGATCGAGCAGACGGATTGGAATCACAACGGCGGGTGCCTCGCGTTCGGCGGCGATGGCTTTCTGTATGTAGGCATGGGCGATGGCGGCGGGGATTCCCGCGATGCTCAAGACCTCTCCAAACTGTTGGGCAAGATGCTGCGGATCGACGTGGACGTACCAAAGGGATACGCGATTCCGCCGGATAACCCTTTCGTAAACGATGCCGATATCCGCGACGAGATCTGGGCGGTCGGGCTGCGCAATCCGTGGCGTTTCAGCTTCGATCGCCAAACCGGGGACATGTACATCGGGGACGTCGGGGGCGAGTACGAGGAGATCGGGTTTGAGCCGGGCGGATCTCCCGGCGGGCGGAATCATGGTTGGCCGTGCATGTCGGGATTCTCAGGTGGCTGTCTTGGCTGCTGCGCGTGCGGCATGTTCACACTGACCCCTCCGATTTTCGACTATATGAAAGGCCCCGATGAGGAGGCCGTCATCGGCGGGCACGTATACCGCGGTTGCGCAATTCCGGACTTGACCGGCACATACATCTTTGCCGATCTGGAGCGCAAGGTCTGGTCCTTCCGATTCGACGGCGAAACGCTGACTGATTTTAGAGAACGTACGGAATCGCTCACGCCTTCGGGTGAGCCTCTCGGTTTCATCACCTCTTTTGGTGAGGACGCCGACGGCGAGCTATATATGTGCGAGTTTCAGGCCGGACGCGTGCTCAAATTCGTCCCGTATGCAACAACCGGCGACTTCGACCTTGACGGCGATGTTGATGCCTCCGATTTCGCGCTGATGCGCGAGTGTCTCGCCGGGCCGGACCCATCCGCCCTCGATCCCTGCTGCAGACGGTTCGACTTCGACCTCGATGCCGACGTCGACCTGGCCGATGTGGCGAAGTTTTGGGCTGCGATGACCGACCCGTAGCGATCCGATCCCTTCGATTCCGGACGACAATCGGTCGAAATGCCGGCGCTTTCGATGGCTTCGACGGTCAGGTGCCATGGTCTTGATGCGCAAGAAATAGCCGTATGCGATCCGCACCGCTTGGTGGATCGCATACGGCCATTTGATTTCCGCTGCTCCTTATCGGGAAACGGTAGATGCGACCTGCGCGCATCGACGTGCGTCGGGTTGTCGAAGTAATCCGCGCTGCCACGCGCGTCGAGCGGTCCCCACGACCGCTTGGATCGAACCGCCGCTAGCCATGCCGACTGTTGTCGTCCGGACCCAGGGATGGGATCGCCACACCCCTGGGTCCAGTCGCTATCGAACCTGACTCGCTACTCGATCGTGATTGTCGTGTTCACGAGCGACGAGATCACGATCGGCGCCGACTGCGAATCGCGCAGGAACGACTCCCCAGCGACCCGCAGCTTGACCTCGAAGACGCCGCGCGCGTTGTCCGCAGCCACCAGCACGAACGTACCCAAGTAGACCGAGCCGTCCGGTGTGACGCCACCCGCAACGATCACCCCACCCAGACGCGCGCCCTTCACATCGACCGCGGTCAGCGCGTCGTCAACCGCAAAGACGAAGTCCGCCCGGTTCGAGTCGACGCGGACGTCCTTGACGACCAGACCACTCTTGGAAAGCCCAGTGACCTCGACGGCTATCTGGTACGCCCGGAGGTCTCCGACGTCGGTGAGGTACACGTCGATCTCGACCGTGTCGCCCACGTGGATCTCCGTGACACTCGGCACAAGCTCGATCACCGCAGGAGCGCTCCGCTCGGTGCGCTCGGCGCGATCACGACCCGGCGGGTCCATGATCGGCGCGGGGCCGGCGGGGCATGGATCCGGACAATCGTAGACCCCGGCGAACGCATTCAGGATCGTCAGAATGTCGTCGAAGTCGATCACAAGGTTCGGTATGCACGCAAGGTCGCCCGGCGGCCCCTTGATGTCCGCACACGGACAATTCGCCACGAGCGCGAAGCCCTCGAGGGCACACAGCACGTCGTCGAAGTCGACGTCGGTCCCACCCCCTGAGCATTCGGGGTTGCAGAACCCACCAGCTCCGTTTGGATTCGTGATGTCGCCCCACAGGCAGTGGAGGTCGATCAGACCGACGCAGTTGCGATCGACGCACTGGTCGTCCTCGGTGCAGTCATCACCATCGTCGCACGGCGTACCGTTCGGCTCCGCGTTGTTCTGGCACGCCCCGGAGGCGTCGCACGTGTCCGGATTGTCGCAATCCGTATCGGACGGATCGCCGCAGGCAGTGCCGGCTTCAACGCCCGGATGAGTACAGGATCCCGCGATGCACTCGTCGGCGGTACATTCGTTCATGTCGTCCGTGCATCCCGTTCCGTCCTCCTTTGCCACCGTGAGGCAGTCGCCGGTGCCGGAATCGCACACGCCGTCGTTGCAGTCGTTATCGAGGTCGCTGCAATCCACACCCGCGCAGAGATCCACCACAACGTGAATGACCGCGCCGGGATCGTCAAATAAGAACAATATGTTGGCGGCGTTCATGGCGCGGAGGAACGAGTGTCCCTGGTCTCCCAGGTCGGGACTCTGAATCGTCACACCGAAGTCGCCGCTAGCGTCCGCCGAGGCCGTGTATGCTGCTTCGGTCAGGTATCTGGCATCGGTCACATCCTGCGAGTCTTCGATCTGGACGGCCGCGCCACCCGCCCGCGGCGGCAGGTCGGGACATGGGCCGGCGTTTTCAGCCGACACGCCGATGACCGGGGCAAACACCCAGTCGGGGTTGTCTTGGTCCACACACGGCGATCCGCCGTCGGCACATGCGATCGGGGGTGCACTCGGCGAAGGGTTGTGCGAGATGAATCCGGTCGTCTCGCCGATCGGCAGTGCGTCGCAATTTGTGGCCATCTGATAGCTTCGTAGCGGGCCAAGCCCGGCCGACACCGTGTCCTCCAGCCAGAGTTGGATCACGACCGTCGCCCCTGGCGCGATGGTGACGTCATCCGGCACCATGAAGACGCGCGTCGCCCCCTGCACCTGCGGCGCGATGACTGCGACCATACCGACCACAAGTCCGATGAATCGCGCTAGGTGCGCGCCGCCTTGATGTGAACAATCCACGATTCCTCTCCTGGCAAACCCCATCGACTCGTCCGATCGCCTCGGTCGGCATCGGCACACTTGTCCAGCATAGCGAATCGTATCGGGGTTACGCAAGGCGCATCAGGGCTGCCCCAAACGGCACCATGGCGTAAAGGCAAACCTGAACTGCCGCTTTGACGATTGGAGTGCGGATGGCATCGCGGCTCGTGGGCGGGCTACCGCGGACCGGTCACGTCCTATCCGAACCGCGACCGGATCCGAGCCCCGAACGTAAGTGAGCGGGTCATTCCGGTCCCGTCATTGCGCCTGCGAACAGCGCGTAGTCATCGCGGTCCACGTCGC
>JADFHG010000275.1 GCA_022567365.1 Planctomycetota bacterium
CGCAGCCGCCACCGGCAAGTCAAGGGCGAGGGCCGCATGAAAATATGTCCGGGGTCGCATCGCACTACAACTTCACCACGACGGGGTCGGTATCGCCGAGCCGAGCCAGCCGTGCCTCGTCGACGTCGCCGCTGATGCCCCCTTTCGGAATGCGCGGCGGTCTCCCACCGATACCGAAGCGAAGCCCTCGCCGCGTTACGTCGGCGGTCAGCAGCAGCGACCCGAAACACCCTTCCGCCCAATCGACGCCGGGACAAACCTGAAGAAAATGGAGGCCGGCCGACGACAGGATGCTCGTCTCCCCGACCATACAGCCCATCATTATGGGGATCTCCGAGCGCCGAGCGCGGGCGGCGATCCGCAGCGACGGCAGCATCCCGCCGCATTTGCTCAGACGAATGTTGAATCCGCCCGCGACCCCGAGCGCAATGAGCCTCTCCGCGTCGTTCATCGTGACGAGCGATTCGTCGTGCATGAGCCGAAACGAAAAGAGGTCGTGGAGAATCGGGAGGTCCGCCTCCGAGCCCTTCGCGAGCGGCTGTTCCACACAAGCGATGGCAAGGTCTGCGGAGTCGCCCAACCATTCGATGGCCTCATCCTTCGACCAGGCCCCATTGGCGTCCACCCGCAACGATGCCTTACCCCGGCGAATCGCGCGGTCGAGGTAACGAGCCACCCCTACGAGCCTTTCGCGGTCTCCGGTCGTGCCGACCTTGAGTTTGAAATGGCGAAGCCCATACCAGTACATCCAACGGAGCCGTTTCAAAGTTCGGGCCGTATCGTCGCCGGCGAGCACACCGCTGAACCGGATCGAGGAAATGGCGCCGGGGCTGCCGAACCTCGGCAATCCCATCCAGGCCACGACGTCATCCATTTGCCGATCAAAACACCGCAGGGTGGCATCCAAGAGCGCCATCTCGACGGCCGCCCGCGCCGCCGGCACGGGAACGCCGTGCTCGTCCGTCCAGGGTAGGGCCTCGATCGCGGCGAGCGCGTCGGGGAACCGGTCCGCGTGAAACTCGGCGAGCACGGGGACGAAGACGCGCCCGATCGTCGCGACGGCGGTTTCGGTGTCTTCACCCGTTACGTATTTTCGGGGCAGCGTTTCGCCGTATCCGACGGTCCCATTTCGCAATTCGACCGAAACGATGATCGGCTCGCTCGTATCGCGACTGGTCGCGGCGTGCGAAACGCGTCGGCGCAGCGGGATGTGAAGCCGGTGTATATGAACGCGATCGACGATGGCAGGCATCATGCCGCAAGCCCGCCGCGCAGGCCGCCCAGCACCAGATTCATAGTGCCATGTTTCGTAAGTCCCACGACAAAGTTTTCCACCCGAGCCGCGTGCCTTCGCCCGCGCGGTGTTACGAATAGCTTTGACCGTTGCCCGATCCCACGACTCCGCGCAGGCTGTAGCATGCGTCGCAGACAGTTGTGACCGTTGTGAAACACGGCACTGGACATCGCGCGCGATTGTAGACACCCTTCCGTAGGATGCAACGGTACTGCCCGATGCTATTCGATCTGTGGTGGAACAGGTGCGAGAGCGGTTTTGGCCCAATCCTCGGTGCGCGGATAAGCTCTCACGTGCAATGTCCGTGACATCAAGCGTTAGCGAGCATACGCCGGCCCCGTGCCCGCTCTGCGGATACGATCTTCGCGGGCACCCCGCCCAGACGCGCTGCCCCGAGTGCGGAAAGCCGGTCGATGCGGGAGCGGCCTACGCGGTACTGGCGCGCTGGGTCGAGCTGTGTATCCTTGATCAATGGTCCATTTGCATCCTTCAGACGATCGGTATGGTGTGCACGTTCGTCAGCGTGCTCGCCGTGCGGCAGGGTCAATACGTCGCGGTCGTGATCGGGCTCGCGGCCGGCGGGTACGTCGCCACCGCGACGTTGTGGTATCTCATCCTCCTGCCGTTCGTCATCCGGCGCGTTCGCCGTCCCAACTTTGCCGCCCTCCCGTGGCAACGGCGGCGCGAGCTTTCCCGCTGGGTGTGGATCAACGCGTTTCTGATCGCGCTGTTGCCGGTAGCCGTGATCGTGCTGCGTCGTCTCTGATTTCCACCATCCCGCAACGCAGCCTTGACGTCGATCCGAACTGCGGTCTTCACTCGGCGCGAGTGTTGGGATCATGCGAAGCCGGCGTCTCGCGTGTACTGCGCGGTTGCGGTACGATAAGACAGCGTAACGGCGCGTTGGCGGCGTTGGAGTCATGAGTGCCGCAGGGCGCCGCCTGCATGGAGGCAATATCGTGGGTAACTTTTCAGCCGTCGGCAACGTCCGTGTCGGATAGCGGCGGGGCGCGGCAACGCCTGTCATGGGCTCCCATGGAGCAGGGGGGGAAAGCGAAAAGGGTTGACAGTGGCGAGGCGTGCCGGGCGCGCCAGCCCGAGGCGGTGCCTCGCTGGCCCGGACGCGGCACGGACCCCTACGGGCAGCACGGTAGGCCGCTCGCTCACCGTCGCGACGCAGATCACCGGATCACCGGCAACGGGCCAGCCCGCTTGCGGGTGGCGGTGCCACACCCGTACACGGCTACTAACCGATGCCGCACTGATCACTACGAACTGGCAACTGACAACTCAGAGAGCACTGACAACTCAGAACTTCCCAAGGAATTGCCCACTTCCCCCCTGACCACCGCTGGCAAGTGACACTGCAAGTCCGTTCCTCCCGGTGGCCGGGCGGTCGGGTTGACCTCGCGCCTCCGATCAACATGTGCCGTACGCACGCGGGCCGCAAACCGTCCACGAGCCGTCGAGCAAGATTATTTGCCGAGATTTGTCTTGCCCGACACCCCGTCGCTTGGTTATGTTGAACGGTTGAGGAAGGGTTTGAAGCGGAGGGTTGATGCAGGTCGGACGATATCGCCCGACCTGCATCAATGGTGCCGGAGCGTCACGCCGGCATAGGATCGTACCTTGGTGCGCCGCGTGCCTTCACGCGGCCGCCAAGGGGCATTGCATTTTGCTTGGTTGCGGTCTTCAGTGGCTCGCCGGCTTTCCCATCAAGCATTGGCTGTTGGCGAAGAACGCTCCCCTTTTCCCGTCGCGGTATTCGGCAGTCACCGAAGAGTATTGCGACGTCGTTCACGCGGCATGACAAACCCCCGCCGCGCGTCCGCATATATCATACGCATGGACGAGTGTCCGGGTCTCGTTTCTCTCGAGATTTCCTGTAAGAGTTTGTCCGACGGGTGTAGTAGGCCCCCCAGGCCGAGTGCCTAATGGTTGCCGGTCGTGTGTCGGCACAGATACGTCGATGGCCGCCCGCCATTGCCAATCAAGGGCGCGCCCCGCGACCGTTTGCGATTCGTCGCCATTCGCGTATCGTCGCCGTTCGCGTCGAACGTATGACAGGACGTTTTCATGGCCCGTAGAAAGAGAATCACTCGGCGAAGGTTCCTTCGTGACGCCGGCGCGACCTGTGCGGTCTTCTCCATCGTGCCGCGACACGTACTCGGCGGACCCGGCTATACGCCACCCAGCGAAGTCATCACCCGCGCGGTCATCGGCACCGGCGGCATGGGCCTCACCGCGCACGTCACCGAGAACACGCCCGGCAAGCCCCCACAAACGCTTGCGGTCTGCGACGTTGACTACAAACATCTCGGCAATGCCATGAAGAAGGCCGGGCGATGCTGCGATGCATACACCGACTGGCGTCGCGTGCTCGAACGAACCGACATCGATACGATTCACGTCGCCACCCCGCCCCACTGGCACGCGCTGATCGGTATCGCCGCCGTCCAGGCGGGCTTCGACGTCTTCGAGGAAAAACCGTTTACCCGCACGATCCGCGAGGGCCGCGTATACGTCGAGACCGTTCAGCGATACGGTCGAATCCTTCAAATCAACACGCACTTCCGGTTCGGCAACTACTACCAATTCGGATCCTCGCGCCGGCTCCGAAAACTGGTGGACAGCGGGCTGCTGGGAAAACCGCTCACCGTCCGTGTGACGCGCGGTCAGGGCCGCGACTGGAAGATCAAGATGTGGAGCGGCAGGAGAAACCTCGCGCCGCGGGAGATCCCGCCCGAGTTGGACTACGACTCTTGGCTGGGACCGGCGCCGAAGAAACCGTATCACGAACATCGCGTGCACCAGAGCTTTCGCGGTTACTGGGACTACGACGGCGGCGGTCTCGCCGACATGGGGCAGCACTTCCTCGACAGCGTGCAATATTTCCTCGACAAGGACGACACGGGACCGATCGAGATCGTCGCCGACGCACCTTGGCCGCCGCATCCGGATGCGGTGGGGCTATGGGGCACCGTCCGGCTGACCTACGCGGACGGCGACACGATCATCCTCGGCAGCGGTGAATGGGGCGAACCCGAACCGGAAGGACTGCCGTTTATCGAAGGACCGGCGGGCAAGGTTTACGAGAACTACGAAACCGATCCGCCCGGTCTCTTCGACAAGCTCGACGCCTATCCCGATCCCGCGCCGCTCATCGATTTCGAAACGGCCGTACGTACGCGCGAAAAAGCCGGCGGCAATGAGTCCGTGTCGCATCGTTCGTGTACGCTCGTCAACCTGGCGAACATCGCGATCCGATGCGGCAGACCCCTGAATTGGGACCCGGTTCGAGAGGAGTTCATCAACGATGCGGTCGCGAATCGATTCGTAGACCAGCCGATGCGGCCGCCGTGGCATTTGTAGGGGAGCGATCCTTGTCAAGCATGCCGTTGGAATACGTATGGCACGGACTTCCTGCCCCTGCTTGCCCCGGCCTCACGCCGCCGCGCGGACTGTGCGGGACGCGAATCCACGGGTTGACCTATCTGGCGATTTGGGTGCTCACACTCACGCTTACGCTCGCGCCGCCCGCCCTGCGCGCCGAAGACACGAGCGACCGTGTCACCGGGGCAATCGACCTGATCTCGGCCGATTCGCTTTCCGACCGCTCGGCGACGATCGCGACCATCGACGCCCTCACCGAATCCGACGTCACCGACCTTTGTCGGATGCTCGTCGCGCCGGGAACCGGCGATGATACGCACGCCCGCGTGTTGCTGCACGCCCTCGCGCTGAGGGCGACCGAACCCGGCGCAGCACGCACGGAAGCGTTGGTTCGCGCCGTCAGCACACACCTGAGCACCGACGCGGACGATGAGGTCAAGCGTTTCCTCGTGCGCGCTCTGCAACTTGCCGGCGCCGGCGTACCCGCGCTCGCCGATCTGCTTTCGGATGAACGGCTCGGCGGACCGGCCGCAGCGGCGCTCCAGGCCATCGGCGGTAGCGCGGCGCGCGACGCCCTGCGCCAAGCGCTGGCTACGAACACGTGCGGGGATGTCGAGGCCGTAATCGCCGCGCTCGGGACGCTGCGTGATCGCGAGGCGACGATGCACCTTCTCGAGCGTGTGACCGACGGAGACGACCGCATTCGCGCCGCCGCACTCGCCGCGCTCGCTGAAATCGGCGACAGACGCGCGCTGAATGCATTGGTCGAAGCGACGACTGCCATTTCGTGGCACAAGCGATCCGTCGCCACCGCGGATCTTCTTACATGGGTCTCCCGCGCCGACGCGAGTGGAAC
>JADFHG010000276.1 GCA_022567365.1 Planctomycetota bacterium
CTTTCCACACCGAGGCGATGCCTCTTGGAGAACGGCGTCACCGGACCCATGGCTTGGCCAAGCGGCCTCCCCACCCCGCACTGTCCACCGAGATGCGGCAACTTGCCGTCCACCGCCGGGTGCGGTTGGAACCCGACCAAACGGATCGCCAAGGGACGGCTGGTGCAGTGCGTCGTCGGCGTTATTGCGTTCGGTCCACTCCGCAATCCGTGCCTCAGTAATTCCCGTCGGCGATATCTCCCGGATTGACAGTATTTCCGTACCGTGGTACTCTGCGATGGATGCTGCTTGTGTCCCGTAAATCCTTGATTTTCAAGAGCTTACGGGATTCGTGATCGCGGATACGCCCTGCTGACCGGTTCGCAGGCCTCCAGTGTGCCGCCAACCCGGAGTTTTCGGGTCGGCGTTGAGCGATAGGCATGGCAAAGTCCGCTCCCTCACGGTCGCGGTTCGGATTTGGGTTGCCGCCCAACCCGTGAGTTTATGCGTGGCGATGCACTAGGTTCTCTTGCGGAAGACCGTCGGGCAGTGTCACGAGAACAGCGACGCACGAAGCACATCCCGCCAATGGCCGAGGAGTTGAGATGATTGCAAACGTCAATTCTAAGACGGCGCCCGGTCGATCCCTGCGATGGATTCTGATTCTCGGGCTCGGCGTAATCGTGACGTGCGCCATGAACGGTACCTTCGCCGGCGCCCAATCCGCGGATGAGCAGACCCACCAAGCGGTCTTGGCCGCAGACGGCGCCGACCAAGCCGACGAATCGGACCATGGCGGCAACGGTGACCACGGAGGTCACACCGATCCGTTCTCGTTCATCCTTGTCGTACTCGCGCTCATCGTCGTCGTGGCCATGTTCGGTCGCTGGGCGGCTGGTCGCCTTGATCAACCGGCCGTCCTCGGTGAGCTGATCATCGGCGTCGTGATCGGCAACATAGGATATGCACTCGGCGAGCCGTTCTTCGTGCTGGTGATGCATTTGGGAGACGCCAGCAGCCTATGTACGGAGGTTTGGCGATCCGGGGCTTCAGTGGTTGACGCAGCGGGGCAAGTCTTCACCGAATCGCAACTCGTCGAGGGTGGGATCGGTCAACGATTGGTCACGATCATGACCGGCTCGTCGGGTGTTCAGAACGTCCTCATGGGGACGGGTCTCTGGATGTTCTCGAGCCTTGGTGTGATTCTGCTCTTGTTCATGGTCGGTTTGGAGTCGAGCGTCGCGGAGATGGTCCGGGTCGGTCCGCGTGCCATGATCGTCGCGATCATAGGAATCGTAGTGCCGTTCGGGCTGGGGTACCTCGTCAGCAAGTGGATTCTTCCGGAACTGTCCACACCCGCGCATCTGTTTCTCGCGGCCACGCTTTGCGCCACGAGCGTCGGAATCACGGCCCGTGTGTTCAAGGATCTGAAAGCGCTTCACATCCCCGAGGCGAAGATCATCCTCGGCGCGGCCGTCATCGACGACGTGCTCGGGCTGATCATCCTCGCCGTCGTCGCGGGCGTCGTCACCACCGGTGAGGTCAGCGTTTTCGACATCGCGAGAATCACCGGTATGTCGGTTCTTTTTCTCGGTGTGATCATGGTCTTTGGCGAGCGTATCACGCGCACGGCCGCGCGCGTCATCGGCGTATTGGATCGAGACAACAACAAGCTGCTTTTCCCGCTCGCCTTGGCGTTCGCACTCTCTTGGCTCGCGAATCAGATCGAGCTGGCGACCATCGTCGGCGCGTTCGCCGCGGGGCTCGTGCTCAGTGAACGCCACTTCGACGACGAACCCGGAAAGACGACCATGGAGGAACTGGTGGCCCCGCTCGAGCGGATTTTCGCGCCGGTCTTCTTCGTGCTCATGGGTATGCAGGTCAACCTGGCGACGTTCTTCGACGGGAACACGGCGCTGATCGCCCTCGCGCTGACCGTCGTCGCGATCATCGGAAAAATCGTTTCCGGTATTCCCGTGGGCGGCGGCGTTAGCCGGCTCGCGATCGGCATCGGTATGATCCCGCGCGGCGAGGTGGGGCTTATATTCGCAAGCATCGGCCGGGGACTGGGGGTCGTCGATGATGCCGTCTTCTCGGCGCTCGTCGCGATGGTCATGGTCACCACGCTGATTACACCGCCGGCGCTGAAGTGGGCGCTCGCGCGCCAGGCGCGTCGTTCGGCAGAGTGAGTCGCGGGGTTATCGGTTTGGGATCGATCGCAGCACGGCCCGCACCGGGCTTGCGTCGAAGCCCACGAGCCTTAGCGGAAGGGCGATCAGTTCGTATGTGCCGGCGGGTACGTCGGTCAGCACGATTCCTTCGATGATGGCCATGTCGTTGGCGAGGAAACGATGGTGCGCCGGCAGGTCTTTGGAATCGCAAAGATCGACGCTCGGCGTGTCGATGCCGACGGTGATCACGCCGTCCTCGTGCAGTCGATCAACCAGCGCCGGACTTAGCGCGGCGAAATCCGCGTTCCACCGATTGGGGTCTGGATAGGTGCCGGTGCCGATCAGTACTCTCTTTTCCGCGATTCCCTCGGGCAAGTCCTCGGGCTTGATTCGCACGCCCCGCGCCACGTCGACGTGGATGACCACGCATCTTCCGAGGTAATGATCCAACGATTGCTCGTCGATCGCCCGCGCGTCGGTTCCATAATGATTCGGTCCGTCCGCGTGTGCGCCGAGATGAACCGTCGCCCTAAGGGTGGAAAGGGTGAGTGGATCCCCCTTGGCCATGTCCATGAGCATTTCGCGAGAGAGCGGCGTGTCGCCGGGGAAGACGGCCAACGCTTCCGTGATCGGGGGCGTGATGTCGTAGATCATGGGCGTTTGTTCAGAGCACCGGCGCTTTGACTCCGGTTCCCGTCATTCATCATTCGTCATTCATTACAACGGTATTCGACCAATTCGTAGCGTCCGCCCCCCGTGGCGGACGTCTTTTTCGTCGGCTTCAGGTCGGTCGCCACTGGTTCCATGAAACGGGTCAGAACTCGTGCCGTATCGCCCACAGATCGGGGAACACCGGCTTGAACAGCGACGTCTTGAGAAACTCGACTCCGGGCGACCCGCCGGTTCCCTTCTTATGACCGATGGTGCGCTCGACGGTCTTGATGTGGCGGTATCGCCATTCCTGCAGGCCTTCGTCAAAATCCGTCATCGATTCGAAGAGAATCGTGATTTCCGAGTTCGTTCTGTAGAGATCGAGGATTCCCCGCTGTACCTGTTTATTCGGCTCTGCCGGGAGCGTCACGTCGCGTGCGCGAAGCTCGTCGGGAATCTCCACGCCGCGCTGCCCGAGAAAGTCGTAGAAACGATCGATTACGCTTGGCTCGTTCAAACGGCGCAAAAGCACGTCGTGACCCACCGTCCCTTCGTCGTGGTACTTGATGAGGTCGGCTCTCTTGTAACCGAGCAGGTATTCCAACTCGCGATACTGGTAGGACTGGAAACCCGATGCCGTCTCGAGCCGCTCGCGGAAACTGCCGAACGACATCGGCGTCATCGTCTCGAGAATGTCGAGTTGGCCGACGAGGGTTTTCATGATCGTTCGCGTGCGTTTGAACGTATGGATGGCGCCGAAGAGGTCGTTGTCCGAGAAATCGCGTTTGACCTTTTCGAATTCGTGCAGGAGCTGTTTGAACCAGAGTTCGTAGACCTGGTGAATGACGATGAACAGCATTTCGTCATGCTCGGGCGGGTCCGAACGGGCCTGTTGAATCCGCAGCAGTTCGTCGATCTTCAGATATCGTGCGTATGTAAGTGTCATGGTAATCAAATCCGCAGGGCGTGCGGGGTCGGACCGGACTTCCCAAACGTTTCTTGTCGCACGGTGAACGGGCAAACGAGTTCGCCCATACCACCCGTCGATGGACATCCATAAATCCCACGGCCGCCACGGGGGGCGGCCGCTACGCCGCGGGATTTCCCCCCTCTGGCGCTACTTACCCAATGAACCTCGTCAACAAGATCCATAAAACAACGACCGCGACGATCAGTGCCGCCGCGCCGCAGACCCAACGTACGATCCGATCCTGCCGCCTCGCCCGCTTCAGCGCGTCGCCATAGGGCACCTGCGAGAACGAGATCATATTGTACAGCGGCGTATACCAACCGGGTAGTAACGTGTGCAACGTTCGCTCGCGCCACTTCTTGAATCGAAAGCCCGGCGAACCGGCGTGGTCGCGCATCTCGACGAAATTGCCAATGGCCAAGTCCGCCAGCGCGTCGATGTGCGTCTTGCGCTGCCGGTAATATTCCGCCAGGGCGTCCGCGCGATCCGCGCCGCCGGCGGCGAGGCACTCGTCAAGGGCGATGCAGTCGCCAAACGCCGCGTTCATACCCTGACCGTAAAACGGCACCACCGCGTGGGCCGCGTCGCCCACCAGAACGGCTTTGTCCTTGTAGTTCCAGGGACCGCAACGGACCGTCACCAGGGAATTGGTCGGGTTGCGCGCGTAGTCTTCTGCGAGCGTGGGCATGACCGGCACGGCGTCCTGGAAATGGGTCTTGAAATATCCCAGGGCGTTGCCGTTCGCCTCGACGGCCGCGAAGCTGTGCGGTCCGTCGAAAGGCCAGAAAAGCGTACAGGTGAACGAACCGTCCTCGTTGGGAAGGGCGATCATCATGTAGGACCGGCGCGGCCAGATGTGTAGCGCGTTTTTCTCGATGCGGTGCGTGCCGTGCTCGCCGGGCGGGATGACGAGTTCCTTGTAGCCATGCCGGAGATAATCCTGGCGAAAGTCAAAACGGTCGAGGTGTTGCATCTTCGCGCGAACCGCGGAGAACGCCCCGTCGGCGCCGACGATCACGTCGCCCTCGGCCGTGACAAGCTCGCCCTTCGTGCCGACCTCAAACTGCGCCTTGGCGGCGTCGAGATCGACGTCGATGCATTTGTGTTCGTAGTGCAGCGTCACGTTCGGATAGGAGTCGGCCTTTTCGAGCAGGATGGCGTTGAGCCCGCCGCGCGATACCGAGTTGATCGCGTCGTTGGGGTTCTTGCTGTAGGGTTGAAAGGAGAGCCGCCCCTCGGGTGAGTGAATCATCCGCCCGCGCATGGGGACGGCACGATCGAGAACCCGCTCCGCGAGTCCGATGCGCCTCAGCGCGGCGATACCCCGCTCGGAGATCGCGAGGTTGATCGACTTGCCGGCCGGCGCTTTTCCGCCGCGCAGGTCCGGGCGACGTTCGTAGACGTTGACTTCGTGGCCCGCTTTGCCGAGGTAGCACGCCATGAGCGCCCCGGCGAGCCCGCCGCCTACGATGGTGTAGTTGGTGTCGTGTTTCACAAGTTTCACACCTACCTGAGCCGCATGCTTCAGCTTGCGCGATCTTGGCGGTGCAGATCACGGTCACTAGCATTCGTGACATCGCGCGGGCTGCCAGCAAGCTGGATTTCCAGGCCCGCGGCTCGGGGGAGAATCATAGTCGCACGACATATGAAACACGATACTAGCCCGTTTGTTTTTCGTCATCAGAGAAACCGCGTTTGCCGTTCGTACCCTCCAGGAACGTGAGAGGCAATCGTGGGCCGCGGCCGAGAACCTCTTAGGTCGCGGTGCTGG
>JADFHG010000277.1 GCA_022567365.1 Planctomycetota bacterium
GTCGCGCGATGGAGGACCGCGTGGTAGAGCTCGAGCGCGCGGTCGCGATCGTGGAGCCGATAGTCGTATGTAATGGCCGCCTGAAAACGCGCGGGGTGGGGCGTGTTCGGATCCCACGTCCATGCGCGCTCGTACCACTTGACCGCGATCTCCTCCTGCCCCTTGAAGTATTCTTTGTGGATCTCGCCGGCGTAGAACGCGGCGTCGTCGATTTTGTCGCTGGACGGGTGTCTGATGACGATGTCGCGGAAGATCTCGACGGCTTCGATCATTGCGCGCTGGCGAAATACCGCGGGGACGCCATGGCCGCCCTTTCGCAGGAGGGCGAGCCCGCGCTCGAACATTTTGTCCGCCGCGCGAATCCGGTCGGTCGGGCGCAGCGCGCTCGCGGGGACTTCCGAATCCGCGATATAGCGAAACGGCTTGACGCCTTTGAGACCATCGAGTTCGAATTCGGCCCACGACCGCTTCCTGGCGTAACCGTGCGATTCATAATACTTGCACAGCGCGTGCAGGCTTCGATGGTAGTTCGCCCGGTGGGTCAGAACCTCCTCGACAAGGTCGACCTCGTATGCATCGACGATTGAAATGTCATCGATGAGCGCCGAAGCATCCACCCCGGCCGGCCGGTCCGGCGTGGTCACCGGCCCATCCGGTCCACCTGAAGCAAGATCCAAGCGATCGAGATTGCAACCGAGAAAAGAGAACGAACAAACCGCCAGAACCACCGCGCTGACTTGACGTGCCTTCATTTGACCATCCTTGGTTGAGACCGCGTGGGCACTCCCACCCACCTTGCCATGGAACTACCGCCGAAATTACACCGGCATGCCGCACGCATGTCAATGTCGCGATTCAAATCCCCGCCGAGCTACCACTGCGCCTCTTCAAAAGCGCCAAGCTTCGGGCGCTTCGCCACCGGTCGGGCCTTGATAATGGCGTTCGCGAGCGCGAGGTCGCCCTTCACTGTGATTTTCAGGTTGGTCGCGTCGGTTTTCACAACCGACACGGGATGACCGCACAGCTCGACGAGCTGGGCGTCGTCCGTGATTTCCTCTGTAAACTCCCCGCGCCGCCCGTAGCACCCGACGAGCAGATCCTTGCGAAACACCTGCGGCGTCTGGGCCTCGAACAGCGCTTCGCGCGGCAGGGTCGCGTCGATGACGCCCGATTCCGCGACTCGCTTGATCGTGCCGAAAAGGGGCGCCGCCAAGATCGACGCACCGGTCTTGACTGCGTCGGCGAACACCGCGGTGATCCACTGTTCGGTGACGCATGGGCGGGCGGCATCGTGCACCGCCACATATTCGGCCTCCTCGACGACGACATCGAGGCTTGTCGCGACGGTATCCACCCGGGTCGCGCCCCCCTCGACGATCGTTACACCCATAAAGCCCAGATTCGGCGCGTACCTGGACTTTATCTCGCCCATGTCCTCGGGCGCCACCGCGAGAATGGTCTGGCAGACGTCGGCGCGGTTGATGAAGTGCTCGATACTACGGAGGAAGACCGGACGCCCGTCGATCTTGGCGAGGGTTTTCTTCTCGGCGCCCCCGAAGCGGTCTGCCTTGCCGGCGCTAGCCACGATTACGGAGATCTTCGCCATCGCTTGATTCGTGTCTCAGGGCGGGTCAAGAGCGTTGTCTGTTATTGGTGTCGCGTGCGAAAGATCGAAACGCCTCATTGGTTCTACGGCCGCCACCGGGGACGGCCGCTACGCGATAAGGCCATCTGGTCCAACCTACGTCCAGCGCCACCCACTCGAGGGACCGGCGCCAGTTTCGCTTGGGCCCGCTCAAGGCGCCGGAAACCGCCCCTCAGGCCTGGGAATGGGGCGGTGTCCGTGTTGTCGCCGCTCCCGGTCCTGCGCGGCGGCTCCCACCGCCCTTCCGAAGATCATGCGACCGGCGGACGTCTGCAACACGCTGGTCACCGTAAGGTCGATCGTTTCGCCGACCTGATCGCGCCCGCCTTCCGCGACCACCATCGTCCCGTCATCGAGGTAGCCGATGCCCTGCCCTACCTCCTCGCCTGGTTTGACGATCTTGACGGACATTGTCTCTCCAGGAAGAACCACCGGTTTGAGGGCGTTGGCGAGGTCGTTGATATTGATCACATCGACACCACGAAACTGCGCGACCTTGTTCAGGTTGTAGTCGTTGGTGACGATACGCCCGTTCAGCTCGACCGCCAAGTCGACGAGCAGTTCGTCCACGGCTGCTCCCTTTGCGGTCCGCACGTCCAGGATTCGAATGTCCACCTTTTCATTCGTCTGGAGCTTGTTGAGCATATCGAGCCCACGTCGTCCTCGCGTGCGTTTCAGCTTGTCGCCGCTGTCCGCGATAAGCTGCAACTCCTGGAGCACGAATCGCGGAACGATGAGCTCCGATTCCAGGATTCGAGTGTCCGCGATATCCGCGATCCGCCCATCGATAATTACGGACGTATCAAGCACCATCGGACGTGCGCCTTTGGTTTGCTTGGCGAATTCGACGTAAGGGATGATAAAACGCACGTCGTCCTTCGTTTGCAATATGAAGCTTATCGCGAGGTAGCAGCAGACCGCGCCGATCGCCATCTTGGTCGCACCGACGAACGGAGAACTTGCGTCGATGTTGACGTTGGTTTCGACAATCAATCCGATGATCAGCGAAAGACCGTATGCCACGACCAGCCCGACGACCAGCCCGAAAAAGACGCCCGAAATGGCCGACAGGGACTTGCGCGGAATGAACGCGTCGAGCACGATGACCGTCAGCGCGATCATGATGGAGACCACCAGGATCACGCCCTTATCCCCGACGTGCTCCTCGACCAGGCTCCAGCCGATCGCCCCCAAAACGAGAACGAACAGTGCCCGAAGGCAAATCAGGAAGATGTGGTCCGCGATCTGCCCGGTTTCGCGCACTGGTGGTGGACGTGTCGGATCGTCGGTCATATCGAGCATCTGTCGTCAGTCGCGCGCACGCGGTTTCGGATACGATAACACCGGCCTGCGTTTGAGACGCGCCGGACTGAACTTGAGTATACCCGCGAACGCCTTGCGTTCAACCAGGCCCGTCGTTGGGAACCGACGGTCCGGTCCACGCGGAACCGCCGGGTTACTGACGGCCAAGCCTCGCCGAGCTCCTGCGGGTTCCTCGGCTCGGCTATGACCAACATCGGGGATGGTATTAGGGCAAGGCCCGCGCCGGCCGCCAGCCCTCAACCGCCGCAATGTTGACGGGCTCCGGGGATATCGGGCGTTTAGCGCCGGAAGTGGCGTCGGTCGCGCATCGCACACGTGCGTTCTCGGACCAACCCGCTAATTCCCACCCTGTCGGCCACCGATGATACGGGCGTGTGGTTGTGCGCGATCCGTGGGATCGAGTGTGTCGGTCTCGCCCGCGTGCTGCTGTCCGAGGGACTTTCCCGATGAACGCCCAAGTGCTCGATGCAATCAAGAAATCCGCCGCCGTGCCGTCGGTCCCGCAGGTTGTCACGCGGTTCCTGCAGATCATGCAGGATCCTAACTTCGAGTACTCGGATATGGTCAAGGTGCTTTCCGCCGACCCGGGAACGGTCAGCGAGATTCTCCGTCTCGCCAACTCCGCCCTCTTCGGTCTGCGGCAGAAGGTCGTCTCCCTGCGGCAGGCGCTGACGCTGCTCGGGCCGAAAAGAACCAGATCGCTGCTGTTGGGTCGCTACCTTGTCGACGCCGTTTCGCGCAAGAGGGTCGACGGGCTGGACATGAGCTATTTCTGGCGTCGTTCGCTCTCCTCTTCCGTCGTGGCCTCGAGATTTGCCGACATCGTGATTCCCCGAAAGCGGGATGAGGTCTTCATCTCCGCGCTGCTGGCGGACATCGGCATTCCAATCCTGGCCGAGGCGGTGCCCGACCAGTATCGCACGATTGCCGCGCGGTTCGCCCCGCATGCGCGCTGCGCGACGGCGGCCGACGAACTCCAAGCCATCGACGCCACGCACGCCCAGGTGTCGGCGATGGTCCTCGCCCATTGGTCGCTGCCCGAAGTTCTCGTACGCGCGGTCAACCTCCACCAGTGCGACGAGCCCGGTGACGACGACGCCGGTGGAATCGCGCGGTTGCTGAACGCCGCGGACCGCATCGCGAAACTACTCTGCGAGGTTTCCAGCGTTGATGAAGTAGCCAGCGTGTGCACGGCCGCGACGGCGTTCGCCGGCGTCGACTTGCAGACGTTGGCCGACATTCTGCCCACCATCGAACGCGACATCGAGGAACTCGCCGACGCCCTGAGGATCGACGTGATTCCCAGCGAAATCTATGCGGTCATCGCCAGGACGGTGAGGGAGCACATCGGCGATCCGAAACCGGCGTAGGTTGCCCCGACCCGGCGCCACCCGCCCGCGGGACCGATCGTGCATAACATTCGGCTTTTCCCGGGAGCCCTGGTACCGTACTTCACCAGCTCATCAACCATCTATCTGAGCCGCGGGCTTCAGCCCGCGCGATTGTACCGAATGGAACGAGTATCGCGACATGACGTGACACCGCGCGGGCCTGGCGGACTTCACATCCATTCGTGACACCGCGCGGGCTTCAGTCCGCAGCTCGGGGTGGACCCATGGTCGCACAGGGAGCGCCCGCTATCAGGCTGCTGAACAACATCACATTTTGTGGGGCCGACTTTCCGGTCGGTCGTTTTCGGGCCACGGGCGATGCTTGACCGACTAGAAAGTCGGTCCCACAGACTTCTTCAGCGAACTGCTTCGACGCAGTCGAGCAAATGTGCTCAATCGCCGCCCCTACACGCCCATCTTTGATTACCTCGGCGGAGGCAGACGGTCAGCAGGCACGCGAATCACGGAATGATTCTCCGCCAGGGTCGGTCGTCGGCCGACGATCAAGACGATGAGGAGCAAGACGGCGGCACCGGCGCCCAGCCCGTAGTACCACGGCTGCTTGTAGACGCTGCACATGACGTCGCCAACCCCCATGGCGACCACGGCGGTGACCAGGGCGTAGGGCAATTGGGTCCACACGTGCTCTTCGTGGGGGCAGCCCGCCGCAACGGACGAAAGCACCGTCGTATCGCTGATCGGCGAGCAATGGTCGCCGAAGATCGATCCCGCCAGCACGCTACCGACGCAGGCGTAAAACAATGAGAGCGCCTGTTCGGTCTCCAGCCCCGCGGCCCCGATCATCGGGGCGGAAACCGTTATGACGGCTGGGCAAAGAATACCCATCGTGCCCCAGGAAGACCCGGTGGCGAACGAGACCAACGCTGCACTGATGAAGATCGCGAGCGGCATCCACTGCGATTGAAAACCCAGCACCGTCAACTTTTCACGCGCAACGATGCCGAGGCCCAGGTTCGTTTCGCTCAGCACGGTCGAGAGCGACCACGCGAGAATGAGAATGACGATTGCCGGGAACATGCGGGCCATGCCGTCCAAACCGGCGTCGACGGCGTCCTTTACGCGGCAGGCCCGCGCCGCCACCGTCAGGCCGACGGCCAAGACGGCCGACAGGATCGCGCCGTAGAATATCGAGATATATGCATCG
>JADFHG010000278.1 GCA_022567365.1 Planctomycetota bacterium
TGTCGAGATCGATAAGGCCGACGATCAGGTCGGCTTGCCGCGTATGAACGAATGCGGCGAAATGGTCTACTCGATTGGGGTGATCGACCTTCCCGGAACGGCGGTCTTCCGCTATGACAACGGGCTCATCGAACAGCTCAGCGACGATCCCAGCACGCCCCACGTGTTCCCGGATATTAACAGTAACGGAACGGTTGTGTGGACCCGGGGGTGGAGCGGTTTTGGCGGGGGCGAAATAGCGATGTTTGAGCGCGGAGTTATGACGATTCTCGCCGAGGGCTCGCGGGCGACAATCAACGATATGGTGCACATCGCGTTTTATAAGTTCGAACCGGTCACCTGCGCTAGTGAATCGGGTGTGTTCTTCTATGATGGTGAGACCGTTGACCCGATCATGGACGATGGTCTGTCCAATCAATGGGCAGAAATCAACAACCTGGATGATGTGGTTTGGACGCGGAAGTACTCGTGTGCGAATCCGTGGGTTGCGGACATCATGTTTTGGTCCGACGGACGAATCATCCAACTCACGGACAGCGCCGTTCAGCAAAACGTTCCAACGGTTAACGATCTCGGGCACGTTGCATGGCAAACCGCCGACTCACACCACGCGAACTATGGCATTTGGAAGTGGGAGGGTGATGATCCGCAGCTTGTGATCGTGGCCGGGCAGAATCCCCGCCTGAACAACAACGGCGACATGCAGTTCCTGCGATGGGACGAGGGGTTGTCCACATGGGACACCTTCGTCTACATCGATGGTGTGGAGTATCAGCTAACCTCCGAGACGGCGTGGAACATAGACGGTGACATCAATGACTGGGGCGAGGTCGTGTGGCATTGGGCACTGCCGCCCATATTCAACGGGGGCATCAGGCACATGCGCCGCATCCGCACCGGCGAGGCCGACTTCGACGGACACATCGACCTGAGAGACGCCGCCGCCTTTCAGAACTGCATGACCGGTCCGGGCGACTTCGACGGAACGGTGGGCGGGTTCGATCGCCTCTGCGACTGCCGCTTCCTCGACATCGACCACGACCGCGACGTGGATCGCGATGACTACGCGCTCTTCGCCGCCGCGATGACCGGACCGCAGTAGGCCGCTCCCTCACGGTCGCGGTTCGGATCGGGCATGAGGGCTCCGGAGTAACCCACGGCCTCACGGTCGCGGTTCGGATTGGGCATGCTTCAGCTTGCGCGATCTTCCCGACGTGAAGGAGCATCGCACCAAGCTCGTGACATCGCGCGGGCCTGGCAAAGCCAGCTTGCTGGCAGCCCGCGGCTCGGAAGACGGGTGCGGAGAATGTCTTGGCTTGCAACTCGGGTGTGAATCTGAGTCACGGGAATTCAAGATGCGGCGCTAGATCGCGTAGTCCGGCATGTAGCCCGACTCGCCGGTTTCGGGTGGTAGCTCGAGGGGCTTTTTGCTCTTGTCCTTAAAGCGCAATTCGGGCGGTTTGAACGTGACCACGGAGTTGGGCGGCACGCTCGACGTGACGAAGACCGAACCGCCGATGACCGAGCCCTTGCCGATCACGGTCTCTCCACCGAGGATGATCGCGTTGGCATAGATCGTGACGTTGTCCTCGACGGTCGGGTGGCGTTTGGCCCCGCGGATGAGGCGTCCGCGCTCGTCCTTGGGAAACGACAGCGCGCCGAGCGTCACGCCCTGGTAGACTTTGACGTTTCTCCCGATGTCGGTCGTTTCACCGATGACCACGCCGGTGCCGTGGTCGATGAAAAAGCTCCGCCCGACGCGCGCGCCGGGGTGCAGGTCGATCCCGGTCTGGAGGTGTGCCCATTCGCTCATCACCCGGGGCATGAGGGGCACGGCCAACTGATAAAGCGTATGGGCGACGCGGTGTACGCTGATGGCCAGGATGCCCGGGTAGGAAAGAATGATCTCGTCGGTGTTGATGGCCGCCGGGTCGCCGTCCATTGCGGCCTGCACGTCCGCGGCGAGGCGTTCCCGTGTCAGCGGAATGGCCTCGATGAACTCCGTCGTCAGCTTTCGGGCATGTTCGTCACACGCGTTCTCGTGGGCGTCAGCGGGATCCTGGGTCTCGTCCATGTAGCAGAGGCAATTGCGAATCTGCCGGAATGCGTTCTCCGCGATACGCGGCAACAGATCGCCCACGTGGAAGGCGACGTTGTGCCGTGTCAGATGGTGCCGCCCGATGAAACCCGGGTATAGCAGCTCCAACATGTCGTTGACCAACGAAACGATCTGCGTACGCGACGGCAGGTAGACGCGATCGATGTGTTGGGTGCGGGGGTCCGCTTCATAGCTGGCCACGATCTTGGCGACGAGGTCGCCCAGCTTTGGACCGATCTGGAATTCGTCTGTTTGCATGGGGCTATGATCCAGACTGTAACATCGTTACATCGTTCCCTCGATGCCCTTCGCTTTAGCACGCCGCCAGCGAAAGGAGATTGCCGCTCAATGGTACCATCGCTTGGTCCAATAAGCACGGGAACCCGCGCGGTCGGGTGCGGCGATGGCGGTGTTTGATCAAGTGTGAAGGCGGGTCGAAAGGCCGCGCGGGCTTCTGCGCGCAGTTCGGTGCGGCGACATCGTCGTTTGACGAAACGTCGACGGTGGTGTCCCCCAAACCAATGTGGGGGCGAGAAGGAGCGTATCGCGCGATGCGTTCCACAACCGTTGCGAACCAGCGTTACGATTGGGTGCTGACCGGGGCAAACCGGTGGCGTGTGCTTTTCCGGCTCAAGACCGATGTTGTACGCTCACCGGTTGAAGACGGGTGAACAGATGCTGCACAAGGAGGTCAGTTGTCAACGGTTCGCCAAGACTTCGAGCGATCAAAGTGGGAGTCCATCTGCGCGACGATAGGTTCATTATTCATCAATATCGACGGCGGCTTCGACGGGTGTGCATACCTCGTCGGGGAGGTCTTGCCCAGCAGGTTCGAGTTGCCCGAGCGCGTTGCCGCCCCAAACCCAGACCCTATCGTCGAGGTCGACCGCGACGCTGTGAAACTGACTGCCGGCGGCGGACTTGAAGGCGCCCGCGGCGACCGGTTGCGGTGGCGTGACGATGTCTCCGAACACCGGCGATTCGGGCGACACTTCGCCTTCCAGCCCGAGCTGGCAATAGCGGTTCCATCCACACGCCCACAGCGATCCGTCAGTCGAAATGAAGAGACTGTGGCGCTGCCCCGCGGCCACCGTGGCCACGTTGCTCAACCCGACGACCTCGCCGGGTTCCGTGAAGTTGCTTATCGTCGTGCCGTCACCGAGCTGTCCGCGATCATTGAGGCCCATCGCCCAGGCAGTGCCGTCATTCGTCACAAACAGGACATGCCCGAGGGCTCCAGCCGCGGCGTCCGCTACGCCGGTCATGGCGATCCACGGCGCACACCCGAAATCGCCGCCCCATACCCAGGCGTTGCCATCCGAGTCCAATGCGACGGCGTGGTGGTCACCGGCGGCCACTTTTTCGATGTTGCCCGGCAAGCCGTCGATCGGGACGGCTTCGAGGAACGCATCACTTGCCGCGTTGCCGCCGAGATCACAGTTGCTGTTGTCGGCGGTATAGCCCCACACGCTCCCGTCGCTCCGCAAGACCAGCCCGCCCATCGACATTGCGGCCACCATCACCGCGTCGTCGATGGGCTCGACCTGAATCGGCACCGGCGACTTCCAAGCGAACGGAGTCTTTCCCCAGGTCCAAACCGTGCCGTCGGTCAGCGCGACGAGCGTCGCCTCTACCGCGGCGTCCGCGTGCGCGACGTCGGTCGTGATCGAGCCGTCACCGAGTTGCTGCGATTTGTTCGATCCCCAAAGGACCAGGCGGCCGTCGTCCAACACCACCCCGTTGTGCCACATCCCGCTGAACAGTCCCACGATCTTCGGATTCGCCTCGACGACAGTGAGGGAGAACTGATCGGTCGCGAAGGCGGCGCCGTCGGCCGTGGATACGGTCAGCTCGAAGACGAGGACACCGGCGACACCCGACGTGTCCACCGTGAGCGGTGGACTCGCACTTTCATAGTCAGCCGGCGGCCCCGCGACCTGCGCCCAGGTAAACACCAGTTCGCTTTCCTCGTAGTCACCCGCAAGAACGCTTGCGCTCCCCACCACGGTGACCACGTCGCCCTGTGTGGCGGCCACGTCGGGACCCGCATCGGCATCGATCACGATGATGGTGCATCCGTTTTCATACACATCGTCATCCGTCGGAGTGTTCGCGCAATCGTCCGCTTCGTCGGTGACTCCGTCGCCGTCGGTGTCGAGGGGTTCGGTCTCGCCTTCCTCGGGGTCATCGCCGTCGGCAGCGCACTTGCCCGGCGTGTCGCCGTGCTTCTCGTGCGCGTGAAGTGCCGCTACGGACACCATGATCGTGCGACCCTTGTGGCAGATTTCGACGCGGTCCTTCTTTCCACCCATGTGGCCGAAGTCGAATTTGAACTCGGTAACGGAGATGGCACCGTCAAAGTCGCCTGATGTTTCGGCACACAAACGAAAATCCCCTGCCCGAGCGATCTTGCGCGCGGCCACGCCCAAGGGGAGAAACTCCGGTTGAACGGTGATTCCCTGGTCGTCGATAACGATCTCGAAGGTGCCGATCTCCGCGTCCGGATCGCAGGTCGGGTCGGCCATTCTTCCGAGGAAAACCGTGAGTTCGGCATAGTGTTTTCCGCGCGAACCGTGCTTCGACTTGCCGCGGAATCGTCCGTCGTCCACGGAGGCTGATACCTGCTCCGCGCTGAGCGAAACGTAGGCCTCGTCCATCGCGCCGGAAACCAAGTCGGTGGGTATGCTGACGGACGCCGTCTCATACGTCACGCCGTCGGCCCGCACGAGCAGTTCTCGCGCGTCGTCGAATCCCGCCAAGCTTGTGGTGAAACCGTCCTCGGAATCAGGAATGGCGTCCTCGTTCGTATCGACATCGGGGCTTGTCGTCAAACTGTTGCAGCCCGATAGTCCGAACACGATCGCTGCGAGCGCGTGCGCGCCCAGTGCTCGGCGAAGAGACATATTTCTTCCCCCAAAGATTCGGAAGTACGGACGCGCCGCGCCGTCGAAAATGGCGTAGCCGATGCCGGTTGACCGCAACCAGCCTGCCCATGTTTCCTGTTGTGCCTGGATCGCCAACATCCAGTCTCGGATATCGCGAGGGCGAGTGCGGCATCTTTTTGCCGCTTTTTCGCGGCAGCGTCGCTTGCATTTGTTGACATGAATGGAGCGGCGTTTTTCTTGGACCTACTGTCGTACTTCAGACTTGCTGAGGTGTATCCTGGTCCGAACCGCGCTCGTCGGGAAGCGGCGTATCCTGATCCGAACCACGCCCGTCAGGAAGCGGTCTTCTTGGAAGGCAAACACCGTCCCTCCCTCGCGGTCGGCGTTCGGACAAGAGGTTGCCTGTTTGAATCACCAAACTGTCCGGACGTGTCACGATGGACATCGCCCGGCCTGCGATACTTCTCCCCATTTCAGTGATCCATTCAATGGTTCGCCACGCGGGGCGGATGCTACGCGGACTTCTT
>JADFHG010000279.1 GCA_022567365.1 Planctomycetota bacterium
TGGGGAAACCGATATCCCCCAACACACGCAGCCAATCGGGGATGCCGCACTCGACCGCGCGAATCAGCGTGTCCCCGCACTCGCCCGGTCTCCCGTTGCAGCCTGGAAAAAAGGCGTATTCCGAGACGCCCGGATTCGCGGTCCCGTCGATCGGGTTTTCGACCTCTAGAACCATGAAGCCCGACGTGATCGTCGGCGGGGCCGCCATCGCAACCGACACAATCGTAAAGTTGTCGGTCGCGTCGATCGTGACGACGTCCGTCGAGACCAGCACCGACGTAGCCAGCGATGCCGGGCTGCACGTCGTGGCCTCGTAGATGTTGATGTTGAGATCGGTACTGGTGGCCACAATCGGGACGAACTCTTGGATGCCGAAGTCGACGGCCGTGACGGTCAGGGCGCCGACGACGCCCTCGAGGGCCAAGTCGAAGCAGCGGGCATGGCCGTTCGGCACGACGATGCCATCCAACTGGCACGCGATCGCCGTGTTCTCGACGATTTCCATGCTGCAACTCTGCGTGATGAAACAGTCCGGACCGACGCACTCGCTTTGCGGGCATGCGCAATGACCACCGGCGACTTTGCCGCCAGCGCGATCGCCGAGCGCTGACTCGCCCGGATGCTGCAACAAGATACCATGCCGCAACGGCTCATCGACCGCCGGTCTTTCGCGGAGGCGGTCTTCCGCCCCGGCCGCGATTGCCGGCACCGCCCGGGCGGAAAGAAACGCCAAGACCGCCAAGACCAAGAGGTGGAGCGGTATCGCGGAAATCAGGTGCCGGGCCGATGCGCAGGACGCAACAGCAGCCGCCCCCCATAGCATCGACCGGATCTCCGGCTGACATACCGGTTGCACTGCATCGTGTTTCATGACAAGCGCTCCATCAATCAACGAGCCTTCCATACCGGCTTCCGGAGAAGCCGTTTCAAGTTCCCGAGGTTCTCGGTCGTGTTCTTGGAGAAACAACTGATGGTTATCGGAAGTATACAACATTGGTAACTGTTTATCACAGACGTCTTCCGACGGTAATCGGTCGTGCAACCGGGCCGATCGGGGCCGCGGGCGCGCAACGCCGACCTGGCCACGCCCGATGGCGCTCCCTGCGGGGGCGCCCTGACGACGCGCAGCGGGCTTGCACCGTTAGGCTGCCGAGTGTTCTCGGCACACACAAGAAGAGCCCGCAACTCGTATCGTTGCGGGCTCTTATGAGGAACATTTATGTCCGGATCGCCTGTGGCGCCCGTGCGGGATACCTTGTTCGCGCTACCGGTTCGATCCGAAATTGTTTCCGTAGATCACATACACCTCGCCGGCGTTCGAGCGTCGGCCCACGTTGGCGTTGCCGCCCGGGGCATCGGGTCCCTGTGGGAACGACAGGTCGATGAAGTCGGCCTTGCGGTTGCCGATTGCAATATCGCCGAACCCGTCGTTGTTGATGTCTCCGATAAACGCGACCGTGTCGGGCGGGGCCTCATTGGGTGTACCCTTCACGTAGGGACTGATGAACACGATGCCCGGTAGCGTTTCGGTGCCGACGGTCTCGAGGGAGAACGTCTGGTTGATGAGGTGCGTTCCGCCGAAGATCAGGTAGACGACGCCCAGACGTTCGCGTCCGGCGTCGTCGATCCTCGTCTCGCCGGGGACGGCAATGAGCAGGTCGCCGAAGCCGTCCTCGTTGAAATCGCCGGCCGAACTGACGGCCGTGCCGGCCCTATGCCCGGTCCCGGCGCCGAAGAAAATCGTCCCGCGCAGGTCGGCGGTCGCGATCTGTGTGATGTCGCGATCACCCGTGACGGTCTGTCCGCCGAATATGATGGCGACAAACCCGTTGTCGACCAGGTTGTCACAGCAATTCGTTTGACCGCTGCAAAGACAGTCGAAGACGGCCTGGTCGCTCGCGTCCACATCGGCGTCGTTGTCATAATCGAAGGCCTTGCACTCGTCGCTGGTCAAGAGGTCGTTGTCGATCAGTGGGTTGTTCGTATCCTCGAATTCGGAGCGACAACCTTGGAACGTGGCCTGAGCGTCGAGATCACAGGTGAACCCCTGTGCGCAGCTCGAGCGCTGCACGCCGCCGAAGTCCGTGGTCGGCGAGGAAATGAAGACGTCGTCGATCGCGTCACCGTCCACGTCGAGCCCGGTGCTCTGCGTCGTACCGATTCGATCGCCCGGCAGCACGCCCCTGATGCGGAGCATCGGTGGACGCAGGACCGGGTTTCCCGCATTGGTCAATCTGTAGTCGCCGGCCACGTTGCGCCCGAACAGAATGTACGCGGCGCCCGTCTCGCATCCTTCCTTAAGGAGGCCACCCGCTTCACAGCTAGCCGGGTCGACGTCGCGATCGTTGAGCGGCGCGCCGGCGAGCAGGTCGGGCACGCCGTCCTGATTGAAGTCGCCGGCGGTTTGACCGTCGCCGAGTCGGTCGTCAATGTGTTCGGCAAAGACCTCGAAGCGATCTTCAGGAATATGCACGTCGCGCGGCCTTAGCTGTTGGCAACTGCCGAATGGAGCGAATCCCGAAAGGTGCTGCTCGAGCACCGGGATCACGCTCGAACTGTTGAACGGAGTGGCCTTGTCACGCCAGTTCGTGTCATTGTATGGAACCCCATCCGCCCGGCCCGGCAGCACGACGATACTGCCGAAGAACTGCGTCGAGCAAAGGTGCGTACTAAACAAGCCCATCGGTGTCTGCCCGACCGGCGGGCAGGTCGCCCCGAACTGCGTCCTGAGGTCCGCGAGATACCGTTCATTGAGCGGCGCCGAGATGACGATCTCGTCGAATCCGTCGTTGGTGACGTCGCCGAGTCGGTCAATGCTCTCACCGAACAGACCGCCGCGCGCATCCTGGCGGAGCTGAAACACGTCCAAGGAGTCGAACCAACCGGCCACGAAGCGAGCGCCGGCAATGTGCCCCACCTCGCCCGGGCTCTGCGCGCGGACGCTGATCGCACCTTGAACGCAGTTCGTGCTTCCCGCGTCGACGTTCAGCGAGCAGTTGCCGTCCTGTGCCACGAGTTCCAATGACACGACCGTCTTATCGAGTCGATCCGGGCTGAAGGTGTCCGTGGGGCGATTCTCACTATCAATGATGAGGCCCATGCCCCCGCCGTACCAATAGTGGTCGTCGTTATCGTTGCCAACCGGATTCGTGAAGTTGTTGACGAAGGGGTCGGGGTAACATCCGCCGGAGGCGAGGGCGTTGAGACGGTCATACTCGATGATGAGCTTGGGCCGGAAGTCGATACCGCCCGACCATTCACTGGAAGCGATCGATGCCGGGATCGCGGCCAGGATATCGTCTCCGGGAACGATGATGAACCGGAGTTCGTTTTGGAACTCCGCGAGTTGACCGAGAATCAGCTGGATGACCACCGGGGTCACATCGACCACCACGGGAACGAAGACGTCCTGCGCCGAAACCGTATCCAAATCCTCCGTGGCATAGTCGGCGAACTCCGGGTCGTCGCCGGCGACGGGCGCGCCGCCGTTCACCGCATCGAAGGACGAGAAAGACACCTGATCATCGAAATCGGTGAAGAGCTGATGCACCGCACCTTCCCCCGCGGTCCCGAACACCGCGAACACGGTGAGCTCAAGCGTCGCCGAGATCGATGCAAAGTCGATGTCATTCGCGAGATCCGGAAGCCCGTCGAGCACGTCGGCGAACTTCATCAGCACCCACATACTGTTGTCGGGGCCGGCGTTCACCCAGGTGATCTGTTGATCTATTCCCGCGGTCAAGGTTGGAAACGCACTGCTGATGGAAGTGTCGTCGATGCCGAGGTAGTTTTCCGTCAGGGCATTGACCAGATCGTCGTTCTCGAACACCCGCTTGCCGTTGCTGCCCTGCCGGAATTCGACCCGTACCGAAAGGATGTTTGCGCCGCTGACAGTGACGTCTTCGTCGCCGGGGTCGAAGTCCATCATCTCGACCGCGCCGGCGACATGCGACATTCCGAATAGCAGCTCCGGCCTGCCATCGCCGCTGAGGTCGTTGATCCAGGCGACGTCGGTGATTCCGTTCGTGAAGGGGTTGTCCTCGAATAGCGTGTCCGCTCGGATCGGCGGCGCCTCGAAGAGGACTCCGGCCACGACGTCGGAAACCGAGTTCACGGGGATCACGCCGCCGAATCGTTCCTGGTCACGGCCGTAGATGAGGTAGGCTTCGCCTATGGGTCCGAAGTTTCGGGGGTTACCGTATTGCGCGACGATGACAAAGTCGGCGACGCCGTCCCCGTCGAAATCGCTGACTCCGTCGACGGTCGACCCCGTACGGGCGGCGGGACTGAATCCGTCAAAGACCGCGCCCGAAATGTCCCGGCCGATGTCCGCGAGGTCGACGATTCCGGATGCCAACTCGACCACGTTGATGGTCCCGTCGGCGTACTGATGGATGGGCGGGTTCGTTCCGTCGTTTACCGTTACCCTGATGAAGTACGGCTCGCCGCCCGGACGGGGCCGAATGATAGTAAGGTCGATTAGGTTGTCGAACGTTCTGGTATCGGTGAGACCCTCCTCGATCGTCGTCACTGTCAGTACGATGATCTTATCGGGGTCGGGATTCGCAGGATCGTCATTGTTGGGATCCTGGTCCAGATCGAGCAGGATAAACAGGTCCAGGGTGCTGTCGGGGTCGTACGGGGGCGGGTTGACAACGGCCGGGTCATTCGGGTCGATGTTCTCGTCCGGTCTGATCACGATGGTGAGGATGTCATCCTGCGCGACGCTTCGATTGAACGCGGGCTCCAGCACGGCCACCTGGGGCGGCGATGTCGGTGGAGCCTGCCCCGGCTCGGTAACGTTGATCTGAACCCGTCGCTCTTCACCTTCCTCAGTGGTCATCGCGAAGACCTCGCTCGGCACATTCACGCCGTCCGAGATGACACCCCTGAGGTTGTACGTACGATTGAACGGTATGAGGTCCGTCTGAACCGTGATCTTGCTCGGACCCGAGAGGTCGTTCTCCTCGATGCCGGCTATAAGAAGGATCGAGTCGTTGGTGGCCGTATCAATGAGCGAGAAGCTGATGCTCGCGTTGGAATCACGATCCGAGTCGGTCCATTCGATGACAAACTGGTCCTTTTGCCCGATCGAAAAGTTTTCGTTGGGTTCGGTAATGGTCAGGATGGGGGGGTCATTGCCGGTCGTTGCAGGTCCGGAAACGACAAATGGGGCCGGCGCCCCACAGAAGGTTAGCGCAGTCAACATGCCCGCGACTGCGGAAGTCGCGACTAATGTCCGTCCATGTCGAGCAACCAGGGTTCGCATCATCAGGGTCATCTCCGTTTGGGCCGTTCGAAATCCCGTTGGGTCGGCGGTGGATCGGCGGGCAGCCTCGCCGCGCCATCCACAAGCGGGCGTCCGTGCCATGCGGTAGCCGGGACCGGGCAAGCCACATCTCGTCGGATCAGTGCGGCGTCGTCGAAACACAAGCCACGTCCACACCACCGGCCAACCGGCTTGCCGGCTGTTCGAC
>JADFHG010000280.1 GCA_022567365.1 Planctomycetota bacterium
CCGAGACAGCACTTGGCCGGGCGGCTGATCGTGCCATAGATCCATGTGCGCTTTCGCCGCAGCCGGGGATCGAGTAAACCCCGTCGACATGCCCGCCGAGGTGCCGAAAGAACCGGGCGCACCGGGGCGACCGAGACGCCGGACGCCGGGAGAACCGCCCGCCGAGTTGCCGTCGCGTTCCGTTGCATCCAGTGCGTCGCCGCCGAGCCGGCGGCTCAGGGTGGCCCTGATGCTCGCCGTCGGGGCCCTGGCCGTGGTCGCGTACTTGCCGCAATGCACTTTTCCACTCCTGTACGACGACGTGTTCATCGTAGCGCGTAATCCGGCGGTAACGGGCGGGACCTGGTCGGACTGTCTGACCAAGCCGTATTGGCCGGAGGGCACAGGCTGGGACGCACTCTACCGGCCCATCACCATCGCGTCGTTGCGGCTCAATCGCGTGCTGCTGGACGCGGGGGCGGCCGGTTACCGGGTTACCAATGCGCTGCTGCATGCGATTTGCTCGGTGCTGGTGGTTTGGGTGGCTTGGCGCATCGGAACGGTTCACCGGGATCCGCACGATCGGCGGGGCGTCTTGGCAGCAGGATGGATGGCCGGTCTGATCTTCGCCGTGCATCCGCTGCACGCCGACGCCGTGGCCGCCGTCGTCGGGCGGTCGGAGCTGCTGGCGGGGCTGTTCGTGCTCCTGTTGATCGGGCGACACCTGGGGTATCTCGGAAGTCTGGGCCGCACATCCGTGTCGTACCACTTGACCACGGCGGTTTTGTTCCTGCTGGCCCTGGGATCGAAGGAGCACGCCGTGTTCGCCTTGCCGGCCATCGCGGCGCTGGATTTTTGGGCGAGGCCCAAGAGTGCGACCGGGGCGGGTTTGCGGGCGGCTGTCGATCGATTGGCCAAGTCGCACTATCTGGGGTTGGTGGTCGCCCTGGCGCTGTTTCTGTTTGCTCGCTGGTTGATCTTCGGGTCGCGGACCTCGGTGCCGGTGTCGATGATCAATCCGCTGGCCAATCCGTTGATCGGGGCCTCGACGATATCGCTCCTGGCAACTCCGCCGGCCTTGCTGTCCCTGACGGCGGGGCTGTTGCTGATGCCCTTGAGACTGTGCCCGATATGGGGCGTGGGCGGCTTTGATTTGCCGCAGACGGTCTGGCGCGCTGACGTTCTGGTCGGAACCCTGCTCCTGGCCGGCTGGGTGGTGACGGTGGCCTGGGGTTTCCGGCGCCGACGGCCGTTGGGCCTGCTGCTGGGCTGGGCGGGGTTGTTCTTGGTCCTGCCCTGTCATTTCATCCCGGCGGCCAACTGGCTGTTCGCCGAACGCTGGCTGTATCTGCCCAGCGCGTTTCTGGTAATCGCCTTGGCCCACCTGGCGGCCAACCTGCCGCGTCCCCGGGTGGCGGTTGGGGCTGTGATCCTGGCTGCCGCCGGTTTGTTTGGTTTGAACTGGAAGTATCAGCAATGCTGGCGCGGTGACGGCGCCTTGTTCGAAGCGGTGGTGGCCCGGCATCCAGACAGCTATCACGGCCTGATCGGCCTGGCCGCGGCGGCCGACGAGCGCGGTGGCCTTTCAAGCATCGAACCCGAGATCAATCGACTCACTGCGTTGTACCCCGATTCGCCGCTGAGCTGGTACTTCCGGGCCGTGCTGATGGATCGATTGAACAGACCCCTCGAGGTGCTTGCCGCCTTCAGCAAGTACGTCCAGGTCCGGGGGCCCAACCTGCCGACGAAGCAGTTGCTCGAGGTCCGCGCCCGGGCCCGACGCCTGCTGGCCGATTCGCAACCGGCTGGGCCGTAGCAATGCGTCTTAGGGCCAACGTATCGAACTGCCCTGGTGGAACGAACCGGTGCCATTCGCTAGCATGCCGGCCATGTCGCTGATCGTGCAGAAATTCGGCGGGACCAGCCTTTCGACACCAACGCGAATCCGCCGAGGGGCCGAGCGGGCGGTTCGGGCGAAGGCGAACGGGCGGCGTGTGGTGCTCGTCGTTTCGGCCATGGGTTCCGCAACGGATCAACTCGTCGACCTCGCGCGCCAGTGCTGCCTCGATCCGCCCAAGCGAGAGCTCGACATGCTCCTCACAACGGGCGAGCAGGTCTCGATTGCGCTCATGGCGATGGCGATCCACGCAACCGGTCAAGAGGCCATCAGCCTCACCGCCGCCCAGCTCGGTCTATACACGAACAGTGCGCACACCCGCGCGCGGATCCAGAGCATCAGCCGCGATCGGATCGATCGAGAACTTTCGCATGGAAAGGTCGTGATCGTGGCGGGTTTTCAGGGCGTCGACGCGGGCGGAGAGATCACGACGCTCGGGCGCGGGGCGTCCGATACGACCGCCACAGCGCTCGCGGCCGTGCTGGGCGCGGAGCTGTGCGAGATATACACCGACGTCGATGGGGTATTCACCGCCGATCCCCGCTTGGTGCCCGGTGCGCGGAAAATCGATGAAATCAGTTACGATGCGATGTTGGAACTGGCCGGTGCCGGGGCGGGGGTCATGCATTCACGCGCCGTCGAGTTTGGGAAAAAATACGACGTGCCGATCCACGTGCGAAGCTCACTGACGGAGGAACGGGGAACGATGATCATGGCTGAAACCGCAGGTATGGAGGCCATCTCGGTTCGTGGTGTCACCCTCAAGGAGGATCTCGCGACCGTCTCACTCATCGGCGTGCCGAACACGCCCGGCGTGGCAGCGCGAATCTTCGCCGAAATTGCCGGCCACAACATCCTGGTGGACGACATCGTGCAGAACATTTACGACGGGGGCACGCATGCGACCATCGGCTTTTCGACCGATGCCTCCGCGGTGGCCGAGGCCCGCGCGGTATGTTCGCGTCTCGCGGATCAGATCGGCATCGAGTCCGTCGAGATCGACGAGGACGTTTCCAAGGTCAGCGCGGTCGGGGTCGGGATGCGGACGCATACGGGAATCGCGGCGACGATGTTCGACGCGCTCGCCAAGGCCGAAATCAACATCGAGAACATTTCGACGAGCGAAATCGTCATCAGTTGCCTCGTGCCGCGAAAAGACGGTACCAAGGCCCTTCGCTACGTGCATGATGCCTTCGGACTTGGGGTGGACCAGTCCTCCGGTTCGAACTCCGCTGCGACAGCCTGATTGCCATGGCGCGCCCTCTTGGTAAGCCGTTGCCCGGATCGATCCACTTGCCGCGGCGGTGGTTTGGACGACGAGCCGGTCCGCTGGTTGTTGCGCTCGTTATCGCCGTTGCGTTGCTGGGTCGGGCTTGCCGACCGGCGCGAGGCGGCAGCGATTGGGCGCGATACCACGACCGGTCGTTCAAGGTGACTCGCGTTATCGACGGCGACACGCTCGACATCGACGCGCCGGATGGTGACAAGCGTACGACACGAATCCGCCTGTGGGGCGTCGATACGCCCGAGATGAGAAAGGGTGATCGCGCCGCCATGCACTACGCGGAAGAGGCCACCCGATACGCACGGGGGCTGCTCGAAGGACGGCGCGTCCACGTCGTGCTCGCCCCGAAGCGGTCGCGCGGCAAGTATGGCCGTTTGCTGGCATACGTGTTTCTCGAGCGGGGCGGGCGAATGTTCAACGAGATGCTGATCGAAGAGGGATGCGCCTACGCCGACCGCCGGTTTCCCCATCCCTACAAGCGGCAGTTTGAGGATCTCGAAAAGCGGGCGCGAAAACAAGCCGTTGGTCTCTGGCAAACGGTGACGATCGACAAGATGCCCGAATGGAGGCAGCGCTTCGAGCGGCGTCTCAACGGACCGTAGGCATTCCGCGCGCTGCCTCGGTACGGCCACATCGAATCGCCGACGCCGGCGGTTGAGACACTTTGAAGGACCCGGTGTTTGCGGTAGTCTGTCCCGCGAACGGGTCGTTCGATTTGGCGACAGAGCGGCACCGACGGCGGCGAGATGGACGTGATCGGGCTGTTCCAGTCGCCGTCCCCATCCCTCGGTCAGCGCGGAGGCCTGTCTTATGAGCCACAACGCCTTATGTGAGGGATTGGACGATGCGCGGAAGCGCTTGCAGGAATTGGCGGGCATGGCGGCCGACGACCCTGACCGACTCCTATCCATCCTGCCGGCCGCGCTCGAGGACATGCGGCATTCGATCGACGATTTGCGTGAGCAAATCGATGCGTTGATCGCCGAGAAGGAGGCCGTGTCCACCGAGCGTCAGTGGCTTCGATCGCTTGTCGAGACAATCCCCCATGGGATTCAGGAGATCGATGAAACGGGGGTCACGCTCTTCAGCAACGCCGCCCACCACCGCATGTTCGGGTACGACGACGGTGAACTCACCGGCGTATCCATTATGGACCTTCTCGAGGACGACGGGGAACGAGATGAGCTGAAGCGATACCTGGAGTACTTGGTACGGAAACAACCGACTCCCATGCCGTACCTGACGCAGTGCCGGACCAAGTACGGTCGTGTGATCGACGTTCAGGTCGACTGGACCTACAAGCGCGACGGTCGGGGGCGAGTCGTCGGTTTCGTTTCCGTCATTACGGAGATCACGGAACGGAAAGAGGCGGAAGAGCGAATCCGTGGCCTGAACAAAGAGCTTCAACAACGCGTCATCGAGCGCACCGGCGAACTCGAAGAAAGTAGGCGGACGTTTGAAACTCTGATGAAGAACCTCCCCGGTATGTTCTATCGCTGCCGCAACGACAAGAACTGGACGCTCGAATTCGCAGACGAAGGGAGTGCCGCCTTGACCGGCTATCCGGTCGAGAAGTTGCTCGCGGGTGAGATTCACTATTCGGACCTGATGCATGTTGACGATCGCGAACGGGTTTGGACGGAGGTCCAGCGCGCGGTGGCCGCCTATAGACCCTTCCAACTGGAATACCGCATCATGTCTGCCGACGGGACGCAGAAGTGGGTGTTGGAGCGGGGATGCGCCATCCGGGCCGCCGACGGTTCGGTGGAAGCCCTCGAAGGGGTGCTCCTCGATGTGACCGATCGCAAGCGGGCGGAGGAGGAACTTCGGCTTGCCGCGCAGATCACGGCCAATATGGTGGAGGGGATCAACCTGACCAGCGCGGCGGATGGAATAATCGTTTATACGAACCGCCGTTTCGAGGAGATGTTTGGATATGGTCCGGGCGAAATGGTGGGTAGACCTATTGCTATGGTCAACGCACCGGGTGACCATACACCGGAAGAGACCTTCGAGAAGATCGTTGCGAGTATCGAGACCGACGGATTCTGGTGTGGTGAGATTCACAACATCAAGAAGGACCGTACGAATTTCTGGACGTATGCCAATATTTCCACGTTCGATCACCCTGCCTTCGGTCCGGTTTGGTTGACCGTCCAACAGGACATCACCGATCGCAAGGACGCCGAAGCGCGCACCCGACAGCACCAGGCCGAATCGGCGCACTTCCAGCGTCTGGCGACGTTGGGCGAAATGGCCTCCGGTCTTGCCCACGAAGTCAATCAGCCGCTCGCTGCGATCGC
>JADFHG010000281.1 GCA_022567365.1 Planctomycetota bacterium
CGAGCCCCAGACCGCGACACCTTGCGGCGTCCGTCGCTATGGTCGATTTCGACGTTTGAAGCCGATCGAAAAGCGTGTCGATCAGGTCGGCGGGGATCCCCCCGCCCGTGTCCTTCACCCGGATCTCCACGCCCTCTCCCGTCTTACGCGCGGTGACCGTGAGCCTGCCCGACCGGGAAGGTGCCATTGCGTCGCGTGCGTTCAAAAAGAGGTTGAAGAACACCTGCCGCAGACTCAATTCGTCCGCGACTACGCGCAACGTTTCGGGCATGTCTACGGTAAACGTGATCCCGTCCTTGGAGAAATCGCGGCAGAGCGAATCGGCCGCCGCGCGCACGACCGCGTGCAAGACGACCGGTGTCGGCGAATGGTCGTGGGCCGCCGTCAACGATAGGATCCGGTCAGACAGGCCGATCAACACCCGCGTGTTGGACACCACCGAGACCAGCGCCTTTTTGTAAAGGTCGACATCCTCCTCCGCGAGCGCATACTCCGCGTACGAGAGGACCGGCGTCAGGAGATTGCTGAACTCATGGGCAATAGTGGCGGCGGCGGTCCCCAACGTGGATAGTTGTTGAGCCTGGCGAACCTGAGTCTTGAGCTGTTTCAACTGCCGGTCCAAGTGATCGAGGTGTGCAGCGAGGTCGCTTTCGCGACCACCGGGCACGGTGGCCGTTTCGCGGGCTGGTTCCGCGGCGAGGTTGTCGCGGTTTCTCATGCGATGCGGCGTCCGTGTTGCCATGGGCTTGCTCCGCGGGGTTGGTTACAGTGCCGTTGCGTTAGTGCGGCGGCGCGAAGTCGTCGGGTCGGGTTCGAATCGGCAGCGCAGCGTTTGCGTGTCCCTGGAACTCACCGGCAACCAATCCCGTGTCCACCTCGAATCGGCGGGTTGAGCCGGAAAAGCGGCGCGGCAGCCAATTCGATTCCGTTCGTCGCTACAGACCGGATGGCGCGCCGGGCGATACGCGCTGTGAACGGCGCCGCCCAAAACCCGTTTGATGGGGTTTGACGGATAGCGAAGTCCTCCTTTGTTCGAAGCTATCGACATGACACCCTTGATTCCTTGAAGACCGAGCATCGTGACGGCATCACCATCCCAATTTGACAAAGCAGCCGAAGTTCTGGGTAAACTCGGCGTGAGGATCCGCCGCGAACGACTTGGCGGCAGCGGCGGGGGCCTGTGCGTGATTCGCGAAGAGTCCGTGTTCTTTCTCGACCTCGACGCCGACCCGCAGACGCAGCTCGATTCTTGCATTGAAGCCTTGGCTTCGATTCCTGAGGCGGCTTCCGTGTATATGCCCCCGGTCATTCGCGAGTCAATCGACCGGCTCCGAGCGAATCCCGATTGAACCCGAGAAGCGCGGGCAACGCACGCCCTTCGCCGTTCCCACCAAAGCCAACCACCTCGGCTGCAATCGTTGCATGGGCGCTCGATCGCACACGGGGAAGGAACCACGCTCCGTGCTCCGTGGGCGCGGAGCTGCAAACGATAGCGAAGGCCGACGGTGCGGATCCAGCCGCTACTGGAATGGACGCGTTGCGGCGGTCGACCGGCCGAGCGCCGGATCGATCGAATCAGCCATGTACGAGGTGAGGATCACCGGCGTGGAAAAAAGAGGTCCGGCAATGCGCTTGCAATCGGTATGTCGGGATTTGTATACTAAAAAAAGCGATCCCGCAGCTTCAGTGAAAAGGTCAGCGCTCATCTCCCCAGAAGAGCCTCCCCCATTCTCTGAGACTGCCGGACCGCCCACAAAGGAATGAAGCCTTGTCAGGGATCGGCGTCGCAATTGTGGCGCCGGTCCAGCCGGACATTTCCATTGTACGGGCACGTTGTATGCCAGACCGCAACCGTCGTGCGCGCGGCGGCTTGGTATCGTCGTAACTTGTTTCAGGAAAACGACTTACGATCTTGACATGATGTCTTGATCGGCGAGCGTGGTCGCGAAAACAATCCCCGGCGACCAGCCGCTCTTGTCGACTACCCACCCAGTTTGGGTGATATTACCCAATTCTTGCAGTTGAACGGCCAGGGATGTGCTCAACCGAACGGCTCGCCGCCATGCGAAATCCGGCGGGCGTCGAAACGCGGCGCCGTGAGCGCTCGCCCGGGAGCGGCCGTCGGATTACGCCCCGGAGTCAGGTTGTTCGCGGGTTTTGCGTTTTGCCATCGGAAGCGGAAACGTAGTATCAAGGCCCAAGACCGTGATTTGCTCACCGGTGAGCCGTGCCTCGATGAGATCCCTCATTCGCTGCGCGCACCATCGCCGCTCGTCATCGCGCCCCTCGCCCTCGATCGCCTCGAACCAATCGCTCAAGACCACCAGTTCGATCAGCGTCGTCGTGCGTAGGGCGTCGCCGCGATCGTCGGCGGTCGTAAACCACTCGTCGCATCGCTCCTCGATGATGTTGGTTAGCGCGAGCGAGACCGCGTACCCGCCCTGCCTCGCGAGCAGGCGGCAACGAAGCAGCGCGGACATGAATGCAAGGCGGCGGGTCTTCTCGTCGGGCTTCGCGAGTGCGAGGTCCAGCGTCTCGATCGCCGGATTGACGTCATCCTCATAGCCGCGAAGGAATGCCTGCCACAGCCGAGCGGCAATTGCAATTTCAGGATCGTCGTTTTCGGTCAGCGGCCAGAGCTTGGTTGCCGCGCGGCGCAGTGTCCGAGCGCGATCCGGACGATCGGCCGACATGAATATCGCGTCAAACGCAGTGGCAAACGAACCGAGCGTCTGATGCCTGATCTCGGCCGATCGGATCCAAACAGGCGGATCGTCGTGTCCCGCGTCGGCGGCGTCAATCAACGCCTTCGCGCCGTCGAGAAGCGTGCGGGCGCGGGCCAAGGCGTCTCGCGCTCGAGTCGGATCGTTCGCGTTCGGCACGGCGAGCAAGGAGCGGCTGCACACCGGGGCCATTTGTCGCGCCAGGATCAAGTTGGCCGCCGCCAACCGTGCATTAACGCGGGCCTCGTCGCTCTGTCCTTGCGACTCGGCGAGAAGCGCGGCCGCGCGATCGCCCACCGAGTTCAAGAACTCCGACTCGGATGAAGCACCGTCCAGAAGACGCAGGCGTACGTCGGGGATTTGGGGGAGCAACGGGACGTCGTGCTCGGGCTTCTCCGCGGTAGGCGCCTGAGCAACCGCCAAGCCCGAACCGCCGCATGGCACCAGAATCGACAGGACTAGAAAACGGTACATGAATACCTCGCAATCTCTCGGTGAAGACCGCCGCCAAAGGCAGTCAGCGGAGTTTATCGTCGGTTCGATGTGTATGGAATAGGTCGCCATTCACCGAAAGCGTGGTCGATGCGCGCTCGGACCGGTCGTCGGCGCCATCGCCGGTGCGTTGCAGAAGTAACGGCCGCTCCCGGCGGTGGCCATCGAAGTTCGGCAGCGCTTCGCAGGTCTACATCCGCCGCGGGGGGCGGACGCTACGAAGAGGCCACCAAACACATACGCCCGTCGCGCCACGGTCCCGCCGTTGACCGGCCAATTCGGCGTGGCTAGACTTTCAGGGGACGAATTTGGTTCTGCCAACGGAATCGACAACGCCCGAGCCGAGCGGTTTTCGCGGGGCGGGCACCGGTGGCCGATCCTTCCCACGGCTCTCAATCGCCGCCGCCGACACCGCGACCTCCCGGAGAAAAGTGGCATGACACAAATCGCAGCGTCCTTGGCCGCGCCTGGAAACGGGCCGGCAAGACACAAGGGATCCGCTTCGATCCAGTTGACGGGACGGGCGCTGCTGACGATTTGGATCCTGTCGATTGCCACGCACGCGCTGCTTTTTTTCCTGATGCTGGTCGTTCCCTGGCTCGCGGCGATCGCGCCGAACGACGAGCCGCTGCCGCTTACCCGGGCCGAACTCATCGGCGACATCGAGCCGACCGCGTTCACCGAAACCGTCGCTCCGGACCTGGCTGACGACCCAACCGCCACCGAGCAAACGCAGCTCCGCTTCACTCCGAAACAATTCGATCAACCGGCCGATGCCGTCGCGCTCAGGAAACCGAAGCTGTCGATCATCGGGATCGGCGCGGAGAGCGGCGACTTTTCGAAATATGGACTCAACGTCGGCGTGGGCGGCGGACCGAGCTTCTTCGGGATCGGCGGCACGGCCCGCGGCGCGCGGAAGATCGCCTACGTGGTTGACCGGAGCGGTTCAATGCTGGCGACGTTCGAGTTCGTCCGCGAGGAGCTGAGGCGGTCCATTTCGGCACTGCGGCGGAGCCAGAAGTTCCACGTGGTTTTCTTCTCGGACAAGATCGAGGAAAACCCGCCGAAGCGAATGGTGAGCGCGATTCAAGAGCAAAAGCAGCAGTTCTTCGATTTTCTCAATGGGATCGAGGTCGGTGGCGGAACCCACCCCGCGCGGGCGATGCAGCGGGCGTTCGCGACGAAGCCCGATCTCATTTACTTCCTGACCGACGGCGAGTTCAATCGCAACCTGCTCCCGAAGCTCCGCAAATGGAACAAGGACGGGCGTGTCCGCATCTTCACCATCGCATACTTTAGCGAAGAAGGTGCGCTGCTCCTGGAACGAATCGCCAACGAGCACAACGGCGAATTCAAGCGTGTGACGGAAAACGACCTTCCATAGGAATCCCACTTAGATGACACGCGAAAGACCGTTTTCCTCGAGCCGCCCGATCGGCATCGCCCGCGGCATCGCCGTCGCCCTGGCGCTATGCGCGCTGCCGTGCGTGCGCGCGGATCAGATCATCGCGGGCGACGTCAATCACGCGGGCGGTCGCGTCGAGGGCTTCGAACAGGGCGAGGTCCGGTATCGGCTGGCCGACGGTTCGATCGCGTCGTTTCCCGTCGCCGGAGTCGACCTGCTGTTCATCGATTCGCTGGCGGGTTTCTCGGACTTCAACGAGGCGGAAGCGATACTTATGCGCGACGATGCCGAGTCGGCGATCGACCTGTATAAGCGCAGTCGCAATCGTGTCGACGGGTTCTGGCGGGAGCTCCTCGATGCGCGGTTGCTGATGGCGTGCGATCGCGCGGGACGATTCGACGACGCCGTCGACACGTTTATTCGAGTCGTGCAATCAGGGCCTAGCGGAGCCATCGTCGGCGCCGCGCTGGTGCCGCGGTGTGTCTCGCTCGCCGGAGACGCCCAAGGTCGCGCGGCCGTGGATCGACTCGACGTCGCAGCCCGCGCGGCCAAGGACGATGCTCAACGTGTTCTACTGCGCGTGTTTGGGTTTGACGTTTTGCGTAGGATCGACGAAAGGCGGGGTCGCGGGATGGCGCGATCGACGGCGGCGCTGAAGATCCCCGAGGCGCTTCGGACGGCCCGCGTCTATGAGATCGTCGCGACCGCGTTGACTTTCGTTTTCGATGTCTCGGTGGACGCTGAAGCCCTGGAAATGTTGGATCGGGCGATCGAGAATTGTCCGGACGACGTGCTGCCGGATTTTCTCCTTCTCAAAGGGCG
>JADFHG010000282.1 GCA_022567365.1 Planctomycetota bacterium
AAGAAAAACCACAACGGATGAACCAAGCCTGCCCATCCAAGCAGGAACCATACCGCGATAAGTACGGTCATGCCAACAACGGCATGGCCCACGGTTCCCCGCCAGGGCGGCATCACGCACCGGGGGTTACCTTCCGGCGTACGATCCAACCAGGCCGCCCAGACGTCCCTGGTTGCCACGATGTCGCAACGCGTGCCACATTCCGGGCAATCGTGTGTGTCGGGCGACCCGTTCAGTGTGCATCCACAACGAAGGCACATGCAGCGATCATTCTCAATGACGCGCCTTCTTAGTCGCTCTACATGTCGTCCCCGGTACAGATGCGCGCCGAGGGACCACCCCACCGGAGCCGCAAGAACGACGACGAGAATAATCCTCTTGTATTGATACAAGCCTACCCATCCGAATACCAATGTCAGTGCCAGCGCCACGGTCGGGCCTACAACGAGACCGGCAAGGCTTCCCCGCCGGGACGGGATAGCGCACCGGGGGTCGCCCTTCTTGTTGACCCCAGGCGGTCCGGCCCCGGTCGCGTCGTCGCTGTAGTCGGCGCGCAAGACCTCCAACACAGCCGACCCGAAGGCAAGCACCGCCCCCACGCCCAGCGTGAGCACCACCGCCGCACCGCCAACTATCACCCACAGCCACCAACCGCTCAGCATCGCTACGACCATGCCCTACGAACTGACTCCGGCGTCCACTCCTTTCCCCTCCATATCACGCTCACATGAGGGTACAGCGCCCAAGCCCCGCCTATGAACCCCCGCATTGTTTCGCGGTCGCCGAGATAGTGCCCGTAGATTCGGTGGATCAACGCACCGGATCGTCTTCGGAACACCACAGTCGGTGGAATTCGGCGAACGCAAATTGAGCTCACAATTGTGCTCGGAATCGTACGGACGGTACCGTTCGGGCACCCGATGTACACGGTGTCGGAAGACAGACCGATCCACTGTTTCCCACGTACATACATCAGGTATTGTGCCAACACAAATACCGTCCACGAGATCATCGATACGTAGCCGAGGGCGAACGGCGAGCCGCGCCGCCAATAACCCATTGCCATCAGTAGGCACACGACTCCTGCCCATATGTAAAAGGACACGATCGGGTATCGCCGGCTGTCTAGCCGGATCCACCAATCGGGAATCGACACCCCGCACTCCGGGCACGCATGCGGGAGTTGTAGTCCTTCCGCCGAGTACGCGCATTGCGGACATTTGCCCGGCCGCTGTCGGAAGAGACCAGCGATCCCGGCGACTCTGTCGATCCTGCTTGTCACCTCGTCCGAAGTCACGTTACCACGCTCGTGCCCACAGACCGATCCCGGGCATGAAGTTTTCAGGTCCAATCCGCCTACCGTGTACGATCCAGCCACGCCGCCCAGACGTCCCTTGTTGCCTCGATGTCGTAGTGCGTGCCGCATTCGGGGCAATCGTGTTTGTCCGCCAAGCCTTTCAGTGAGTATCCACAACGAAGGCAGACGCGGCGATCATGCTCGATGACGCGCCTCCTTAGCCGCTTTACATGTCGTCCCAGGTACAGATACGCGCCGAGGGATCCCGCCAGCATACCCGCAACAAGCGTGGCGACTGACGATGCTCTGTCGTAGTTTTGATACAAGCCCATCCATCCGAGCAGCAATGTGAGTGCCAGCAACACGCCCAAGCCCGCAACGAGTCTGGCGACGGATCCCCTCCAGGGCGACGTGAGACACCGGGGGGCACCCTCCGGCGTACAATCCACCCACCCCGTCCAAACGTGCCTGGTTGCTTCGATGTCGTAACGGGTACCGCATTCCGGACAATCGTGTTGGTCCGGCGGACCTTTCAGTGTGTATCCACACCGAAGGCAGACGCGGCGATCGTTCGCAATGACGCGCCTTCTTAGTCGCTCTACATGTCGTCCTAGGTACAGATGCCTAGTGACGGACGACGCCATCCAAGCCACAATACCCGCGACTAGTATACTTGTCTTGTATGGATAAAAGCCTGCCCATGCGGGCAGCAATGACAATGGGAGCGACAGGGTCAACCCAACAAAGAGACCGGCACGCCATCCCCGCCAGGGCGGCGTGGCGCACCGGGGGTCGCCCTGCTTGGTGACCCCCGGCGGTCCAGCCTGTTTCGCGTCGTTTGTTAATTCTGGACGTAAGATTCAGTCGGCTCCCGTAAACCACTCGGTCCGAGCGTCACCATGGGCGGGCCGCCGACACGCAGTCATTGGACCTCTAGTCAGCGCGATCCCCGTTTGGCCCAGGGCCGTCCGCAGTTCGCCGCAAGGAAACACCGGTTTCCTTCTTCTTGCGGAACACATAGCGAAGAACAAGGTAGAGGGCGGCGGGGAGCCAAGCACCGATCAGGATCCCAATTGCGGCTTCGACCGTCAACTGATCTGTCCACCACTTGATGCCGATCATCGATGCACAAGTGGTCGAAGCCGCTATGAGGCACGTCACCGTTGGGCCGGGAGCGGCAGTCCAGAATCGAACCTGCGGTTCACTCATTTTCAACATCGGTCATCCGTTTCTCGTATCGACATCGTGGAACGGTACGCCCGCGGTCAACCGCTTGGCGCGGCCACTGGCTGAGGGTTAATTGCCGTTGCGCTCAGGTTGATGCGCCTTCTTCTTGTGGCGATGGAGACGCCACATCGTCATACCCCCAGTGAAACCTCCGTAAACAACGGTCATTTCCAAGAACCGCATCATGGTGAATCGACCAGTGACTAGGGAAAACACCAGATCGGTCAACCACATTCCGAGGAAGAGCGCTAGACCTATTTGCCATATACTCTGTCGTGATGCCATAGATCGTGCCTCGTCGATGCCGAGACTGTCTATTGCCGCCGGCATGCCGTCAGTCGGTCGCTAGTCAGCGCGATCCCCGTTTGGCCCAGGGCCGTCCGCAGTTCGCCGCGAGGAACCACCGGTTTCCTTCTTCTTGCGGAACACATAGCGAACAACAAGGTAGAGGGCGACGGGGAGCCAAGCACCGATCAGGATCCCCTCCGCCATGTCAACCGTCAACTGATCCTTCCACCAGAACATGCATAGCATTGCAGCTGACATACTCGTGCCGGACAGGATCCAGATACGTCCCCAACCCCACGATTCAGCCTTGGTTTCACTCATCTTTGCCATCGGCCATCCGATTCTCTCAGCGCGATCCGCAAAATGACCTCCCGGCGTCGGCCGCTTCGTGCGGGCAGCTAGCGCGCCGATCCACACCGTAACCCGTGCGCCGACCGGCGAGTCGAACTCAAGCCGCTGACACGCCGTTATCGTCCTGCTCGAGCAGAGTTTCTTATTGTGTGGCGGCCGCCCCCGTGGCGGCCGCAGGACCAAAGGGGCGTTCGATCTTTGGCACGCTACACCATAAGAGACAACGCTCTATCCCTGCGGTCCTTCGAGGAAAGTGAGGAACGGCGGGAGATCGTCGAGGTCGACGCGCTCGTTGTCGTTGAGATCGAAGACCTCGCACCCGGGCGGCAAGGGACTCCAGGGATAGCAGTTCTGCCAGCCCATGAAATCGATCATATCGACGTCGCCGTCGTCGTCGAAGTCATACGAAAGCTCGCATAGCCTGCGGGCCTGGACGAAGGGGAAGATGTTCACGATGGTGCCGAAGTTTGGGCAGCCGAAGGTGCAATGGGTCACGATTCCGATGATTTCGCCCTTGTACAGAATCGAAGAACCGGAGTTGCCGCCCGTCGTGTCGGCCAAGTGGAACCATGACGGATTGCCGCCGCTCTGCGTACCGAGCAATGGTCCGGTGCTGAGTTGCTGCGTCTGGCTGTTTTGCGGTTCCGTGTCCACGCCGTAACCGAAGATCTCCAAGTCGACGGGGTATTCGGTGGGAAGGCTGGACGAAATGGGTATGAATTCGCCCTGCGCTTCGATGGCTTTGAGGCCCGTTTCGCTGTTGGGGGCGCAGATGAAATGGGACCAGTCGTTGCCGACCCCGCCGTTCACGAAGTCGATCGAGCCTTGGATCACCGCGTATTGATGCTCCGGGTCGGGGTGCTGGAGCGTGCCGTCGGGATTGGACTGCGGCACGTTGAACTCAATGATGATCGCGGCGCCCATACAGTGGCCGGCACAAACGAAGCACCCGCGTTCGTTGTACATCGTCGCGGTGCAGCCGACGGGCATGACCCGCCCCGCGTAGGCGACGTCGGAACTTACACGATCGTCACCATCGCATGTACCACAAAACTCGCCCGCGACGCCGCCATCGCCGATCTGTGCGGTAACATGTTGAATCCCGAGGCGATTGCCGGTGGTTCCCGGACCGGCGACGAGGTCCACGAAGACCGTGCTTCCATTGAAGTACGCGGACGTATTGGACCACTCGGCGAGGCGCGCGGCGTCGAGGTGCTGAACGGCGCCGTCGAATGCCGACGTAACGCGCAGGAAGCTCCCGGCCGGCAAGTGTACGTCGGCGAAGTAGAGGCGGATCCACACGGCGTCGGGGATCGTCACGCCGACGTGAAAGACGACCGACGGAACATTTGCAGCGTTGTCGCGCGGACCGGAGTCCACTTCGTAGGCGACGATCTCACCGACCGGTGCGTCGAGCGTCGTCTGCGAAAACGCGCCGCTCGCCACGACGAGCACCAGCCCGCCTGCCCCAACCACATAGCGAGTCAATCCCGTTCTACCCATGACCACCGTACCTCCTACATTACCTCGTGCGGGCGCAATATCGATCGAGTATCGACTCGAAGAACCCGCGTTTGGATCGCGAAACCTGTTTTTACGAACACCACGATCCCCCAAAGGATACCAGATTGCACACTAACTCGCCAGTGGCGGCGCATCTGTTTGCACAACCCGAGGTACGCAAACCCCTTCCACGCGTACCGAATCCCACGAACCACGGGCATGGCCAACTCGTCCACCGCGATCCTGACCTGGCAAACTGTTGGAGAACCTTTGGCACGGGCTAATAGCCCGCGCGTACCTCGGCAAATTGCCGCCGCCACACAATCGGTATCGGCTTCGTCAACAGTCTGCCACGCCTTGCCCGATCGTCATCGCAATCGGGGCTTGCTCCTTGCTCCGGTCCTCCGCATTCCAGCGGGCCGAATGGTTACCGTTGTTGCGGGCCTTCGAAGAACATCAGAAACGACGGAAGGTCGCCGAGGTCGACCCGGTTGTTCCCATTTACGTCAAACACTTCGCAGCCGTCGGGCAGGGGAGCAATGGGATAGCAGTTCTGCCAACCGGCAAAGTCCGCCGCATCGATATCCCCATCGCCGTCGAAATCATAGGAGAGTTCGCACTCGCGTCTTGCCAGCGTGAATGCCCCATGGTTGACGATGGTTCCGGAGTTCGGGCAGTCGGCGGTGCAATGGGTCACGATTCCGATGATTTCGCCGTTGTACAGAATCGAAGAACCGGAATTGCCGAACGTGATATCGACCGTGTAGA
>JADFHG010000283.1 GCA_022567365.1 Planctomycetota bacterium
ATGGCGGATGGTCCACACCACCACGATGACGTACGGGTTTCTCGCCAACGCACTCATCGGCGGCGTCCATTGGGTCGCCGCAACGGTCGGGGCGCGGCGCGTCCTGAGCGAACGACTCTCCGCGCTCGTCTTCGTGATATGGCAGGTTGTGGTTCTCTCGACGGTTGCCGGGTTGCTCGCGGGAAGCGCACAGGCGATCGGGTGGAGTGAAACACCCGTATGGATCGACCCGCTCGTCATCGCAGGGCTTGTGCTGCTTGCCGTCAATGTGCTGATCCCTATCCTTCAAACAGATCGGACGATTTGTATGACCATCCGATACGTTTCGTTCGCGCTCGCGTGGAGCGTGTCGGCATACGCCATTGGCAACCTCGTGCCGCAATACTTCGCGGGCGGTGCGGCCGGCGGGGCGATTGCCGGGCTTTTCGGCCATGCGTTCATCGACGTGTTCGCCATGGCGATCGGATGGGGGCTGTTGTACTATTTTGTGCCCGCCATTCTTTCAACACCGGTTGCGAACCGCCGATTGGCCCTCCTCGGATTCTGGGGACTGGTAATCCTCTACCCGCTCGGCGGGATTTGCCATTTCCTCTACAGTCCAATCCCTAAATACGTACAGGTTGGATCGATCATCGCGACGGTCGGCGGCGCGATCGCTATCCTCGCGACGGTTGCGGTCTTCGCGGCCATGATCTCCGGCAAGGTGGCGTTTCTGCGGGAAAACCCGGCGATTCGATGGTTCTACGCCGGGATGATCTTCTGCGGTTTGGCCTGTGTGCAACGCATCTGCGAGGTCGCGCCCGCCCTGCAACGCACCGTCCATTTCACGGATTGGGAGATCGGTCGATCGCACGTTTTGATATTCGGCGCGTTTGGGTTCTGGGCTCTCGGCATGATGACCCATCTGCTTCCGCGTCTTTTGCACGCAACGGCCTGGTTTCGCCCGAGTTGGAACACCTGGCATTTCCGGTTGTCTTGCATTGGCGTGCTGGTTATGGCATTGGACCTAGCGGTCGCGGGGCTCATCCAAGGATCACACTGGCAAGACCTCGCACCATGGGAGGCGTCCATCGTCGCATCGGTCCCGCACTGGCTGACCCGATCGTTGGCCGGAGCGGTCATCATCGTCGGGCAGTTGCTGTTCGTCTACAACGTCGCCTTGACCGCGCTGCAAATGCGCGACACGCCGATCGGTTCGTCGGCGGTGCGGGCCAATCCCCTAAGAGGGTCCGACGACGACTCGAATACACACGGTGAGCCCTTCGCGCCGGGTTCAAAGAAAACAACCCTGATCATCGCGGGAATCGGTCTGTGCGGTCCGGTGGTGGTGAGCCTCGGGCTCGCGACGATACTTGTTCCGTCCAATCTCCCGGAGCGATCGATCGAGGACGTCGCCCGCGACGGGATCATCCACGAGTTTGTCGAGCTGCGCGAGCGTTTCCCTGATCGGTTCACAACCTACTACGGAACGGTCGGCTATGAGTCATACGCCTCTGCGCTCGCGCGTGGTCGCGATATCTACGTTGAAGAGGCCTGCTGGCATTGCCATAGTCAATACGTTCGTCCGGTGGCGAACGACAGCCTCCGTTTCGGTCTCGTCTCGGAGGCGCGGGAATATCGAAGCGTCTTGCATCGACCCGTCTTATGGGGCACGCGGCGCGTAGGTCCGGATCTTGCCCGCGCGGCGGGCCGCCACGCCAACGACTGGCACATCGCTCATTTCTTCAAGCCCACGAGTGTCGTGCCGGTATCCGTGATGCCCGAATACCCCTGGTTCTTCGACGAACAGGGCTATCCCAACCGCGATGGCATGGCAATCATCACCTACGTGCAGTGGCTCGGCAGTTGGTCGGGCGATCAGCCGCCTCTTGGGGGCGAGACGTCGAATGGGTCCGCGGTCGACCTGGATAACCCGTAGCAGCCTGTTGAAAAAGTGTGTGGGACCGACTTCCCAGTCGGTCAAACGTCGCTTGCCGGTCTACCTGACAATCTTGAATTCGTTTCGCGCACGGATTTGCACCGGATCCAACCAGTCGTTCAGGGCCTGCAGCGAGCGCATGTTGTTCATCGTCGCCACCAGGGTCTCGCGCATGTCATCGAACGCGTCCTGGCGCGCCGGCTCCAACTCGACAAACTCGACGACCAACACGTAGGCGGCGTCTTCGACGTCGAACGCGCGCACCTTCTCCGCGGCGTCCGCAAGTCCGAAGCACCCGTCCACGATCGAATTGGGCAGGAATCCAAGCGGGGGTATGTAGGTGGTCTCGCTACGACGCCCAAGACCGGCCGCGTATTGAGGCACGCGCGAGAACGGCTGTGGCTCCAGATAGTCGATCACCGCCCCTATGACCGTCGCCTTGAGCTCCGTCAACTCGGCGTCATTGTCGTAGGCCTCTCTCAAACTGCTCGAAAGCGCCGCTTGCTCGAGTGCCTCCGCCTTGGCCTGTGCTTTCTCGAAGCCGCGAAGCAGGCGCAGATCTTCGACGACCTGCTCCTTGACCACCGCGAGCGTCTCCGCGGGAGCGCCCGGTCGTGCGGCCACGACCCGGTACATGTACGTGTTGCCGTTCTTTCGCTCGATCAGCGCGAACGCGTAGGTCTGGTATCGCGAGAGGTACTTTGCATACGCGCCCCGGTCTTCCTGCGATATCTCCGCAAGCCCTTCGGTCATGAAGGCCACGTCGATCTTGACGAGACCGCCCGATGGGGGGCGGTATTCCGCGGCACCGATACCCGGAACGGCCAGATACTCCGCGCGACTGAAGAAGTCCGTCGTCGTTACCGACATCGCGTTGGGGTGGCTGTAGCGCTCCGGGACATGTTTCAGCAGGTCGCGATAGTAGTTATTGTCGATCACATTGCTCGGGGCGGTCGCGTAACCGTCCTCCTCGCGCGGGGTCAGATCATACCACGGTTCGCTCGTTTGCTCCTGCAGCCACTCCGCAATATGGCGGACGATCACGTCGGCGCGCTGTTTGCGCACGGCGCCCTTCGCGATCTCCTCCGCCTCCTCCCATGGTAGGTACGACGGCTCGGCGGCCGCGCCCTTGGGTGTCGGCTTGAACTCGGTGTCTACCTTGACGTAGGCAGCATCCGTCAATCTGTTCTCGTAGTAGTGCCGAAGGGCCTCTTTCTCGAGTGCCGCCTCGGGCAACGTGAGTTCTTCCGCGATCTTGTCCCGGTCGATCTTGATGTACTGGATTTGAACGGACGGTTGCTGAAAATACCCGAAGGCCAGCCCGCCGCCGGGTTCCCGGTCGCGGTGCGAAGTGAATTGCAGCCGGATCTCCTCCTCGGTGAACTCCGCGTCCTCCTCCATGAATGCGCTGACGGGGAGCCTGACCGCTCGGATCGTCACCTTTTCGAGGGCCGCTTTCGCCGCCGAGCGCACCGCAGCTTCACTCGGACTCGTCACCCCGGACATCGCCGCGGCGACCATGTCGACCGACATCCAGCGTGCCAGCGCCTCGTAGACGGCGTCCGGCTTGATGTGTCGGGCACGTGCGGCCGGGTCGACCAGCACGTCCAAGTTCCTTTTCTCGAAGATCGCTCTTGCGGCGGCCGGACTTGTCTCGACGTTCATCCGCCGGGCTTCGCGCTCCAGCATGACCCATTCGATGGGTTTGATTGGCCTGCCCCGCAATGTGGTAACCCCAACGTCCGCGATCACGTCGAGCACATACGCGGCCCTGCTTCGATCACCTTCAGTGATGTGGCCATGGCGGGTTTCGGCAATCGTCTGGTTTTGCGAACGCGAGGTCATCAGATCGGACAGGGCGGATCCGCCGACAAAGACAATCATCAATCCGACGACGAAGACCGCCATAAGCGACTTGTTGTATTTCCGAAGTAACTTGATCATGGTGCATTATGCTCTTTGGGTGCAACACGCTCGGCGGGCAAACAGCCGCCAAGCGGCCTGTTGAAGAACCTGTGGCACGGGCTATTAGGACGTATCCGCTGTCGGACCGCGCGATGAACGGATGCATCGCCACGCACAAACTTGCGGGTTGGGCGGCGACCCAAATCCGAACCGCAACCGTGAGGGAGCGGACTTCGCTATTTCAATCGCTCAACGCCAACCAGCAAATTGCGGGTTGGCGGCACACTAGCCGATCTCTTCGACCGTCACACCCGGCGGGGCCTTGAACACGAACCGCTCGGGGCTGATCCGCTCGTTGACCTTGATGTCCGTCGATGTCATCGTGCTCATCGGCTTTCCATCGGGCGTGTAGCTGACCATCTTGATCATCTGCCCGCTCTCTTTGTGATAGGACATGACGGTCTTGCCTTGATCGCCGCCCTTGGGAGTCATCTCGATCACCCACACCGCGTGCCCGTCAACGGACGAATCGGGAAGAACCTTCATGTCCGCGGTATCGCTCCAGCCCTCGAGGGCATCGACGTGCGATTTGGGATCCTTGATCTTCCTTTTCTGTGCGAGCTTCACCGTGTCCGTTTCGGTCAGCGTATACGAATACTCACCGTCCATGATCATGAGCATCGTCGATTCCTGCTTGGTCGTCTGGCCCATGATGGATGTCTCGGATCGGCTCCGTGTCTCGGTGCGCATGAGATACGAGTCGCCTTTGCGCACCATCTCGTACGTGGTGTCGGTCGTCGAGGACATCGAGAAGCCCTCTTGCTTCATTTCGATGACCGTCTTGGACTTCGAGCTGAACGACTTGACCTTCTCCGCCGCCGCCGCGATCTTCTTGCTCACTTCCTCGAACGTCTCGCCGGCGACTGCCGAACCCGCCAAACCGAACCCCAACGCGAGGATTCCCACCCCACAGACCAGCATTCTCATCGATTTTCTCCTTGCACGCTCGCGTGCCCCTGGTGTTTCAATGTCGGCTCTTTCGCCCGTCCGCATTTCCGCTCCGCGTGGCGGAACGCTCCGCCATCCGCTGACCGATCGCCCGCCCCCTTTGGCGCCGGGGGCGTAGAATAGCGTATTCTCCGCTCGTGGTCATCCGCCTCGCATCGAAATTCACGTGAAACGGGTCGTCGCGGTTGCTCGAGTCGTCCCGTTGCTGTGGGATGGTCGCATCGCCGGCAACGCGAGCACACGAAAATACATCCACACTGAATGTCGCCGGTTGCCCCCAGCCGTTTGCGCTCAGAGGTTGAGCCCGCGCGGCTCGAAGATGTAGCCCGGCCGCCCTCGGCTGGGTAGGAGGCGTCATTGTAGCCCGGCCGCCCTCGGCTGGGTAGGAGGCGTCATTGTAGCCCGGCCGCCCTCGGCCGGGTGGGCCGAAGCCTCGGTTTCACGCCCGGGGGCGGACGGCAAGCCGGCTTTTCAATTGTGCCGATACCGCGCGGCTCCATGCAAACGAGTCACGGTGCCCCCACAACCATCATGCTCGTCGCGAGATTGCCCAAACGGCAGATCATGAAGACGACGG
>JADFHG010000284.1 GCA_022567365.1 Planctomycetota bacterium
ACTCCGATTCCAATCCGGCAATCTCTGTCGCATCCATGTCGTACGTCCTCCAATGACAAGCATTTAGAGAACTTCATCGACTCAAGTCACAGCTTCGCTTGAGCCTATCCGGCGCTGTAGTATTAAGCGCGATCGTGGCCGCGCAGCCGCCGAGCGGAGTCGTCGACGCACGTCAGCCGTTCGAGCCCGGAGCGGACCCGTCGGATCCCTCGCAGCGCCAGGGCATCGGATCACCGGATGAGCCGATCCAGATCACGCTTGACGTGAGCGGTGCGACGATCGATTGCTTCGAGGTGTGCGAGTCGGATTCTGACCCGCTCCTGGGGGGGAATTCGATCGCAACGTTTAACGAAGGTCCGGGCAACACCTACTGGATCACTCTGCACCACGCGATCGCCCCGATGTCGTGGACCACGATCCGGTACAACAACGATGCGTTCGTCGAATACCTCGCGCATCCGGCCAATGTGAACGTCGATGCGTTCAGCAACGCCAACGACGTGCTCGCCCTGATTGACATCCTCAACGGGGCCTGGGATCCGGAATACGGGGACTATAGCACCGACATTGATCACAGTGGTCTGGTCAACGCGAACGACGTGCTCCGCCTGATCGACCTGCTCAATGGCGCTGCTTCGTTCGAGCCGTACAACGGCCTCGAGTCCCCGGACAACACGTGTCCGTAGGATGGCCGTCTCGCGCTAGGAAGAACACTGGTTCCAGGTGGGTCGCGCCTAACCCAATGGCATAACTGGGCCGGCAAGCGGGCAGAGCAAACCGGCCCGCCAGTGCCAGCGCCGCCACACCGACCACGCGCCCCCTTCGTCGAGACGGCGGAGGGGGCGCCGCAATGCGCATTCATGATTGGACCAATGTGTGTGGCACCGGCTTCTAGCGGGTGAGGATTCGCGGTCCGTCTGCACACAGGTAAACTAATCCTCGGTGCGATCCCCAACGGGCCTAGCCCGGAAACGCTGCCCTCGCGGATGCACACGCTCACCGGCCAACCGGCACGCGTCCCGTCGAAGAACGTTGTTCACCGCCTCGGAGCCGATCAGACAGTGCCTAGACCAACGTCACGGTCGATTTCGACGACGTAGTGGCAACCCTCGATGCGTTTGCGGGTGCCAGCTACTTCGACAACCCGTCGCACGCGGAAATCCGGTCAAGAAATCAACCGCAGCCCGCTCTGGGAAGACGTACCTGATCGACATGCTCAACGGTGTCATCAGCCCGACACCACCGGTTTACCAAACGGACACGGACCGTAGCGGCATCACGAACCCGTCTGACGTCCTCCGTGTGATCGATCTACTCAAGGGCGCAGGCGTGTATGACGTTTTCAACGGAGCGTCACTGCCGGATTGAACTGTGCAACCGGAAAAACGTTGCTGATTCTTGTGGGGCACGGGTTGGCGCTGCCCGGAAGCGGGTCGGAACGGTAATCTCGGAGGCATCAGGGGCAGGCTTGGCATGATGGAGCAGCCACGCGGGCACGAATCACGGCAAGAGAGGTCATTACGGTTGAATAGAGCGGTTCGTTTGGATACGATTGCGACGTGAAATCTAATAACTGGGAAATGCCGGTCTATTAGACGATTGACTCGAAGCCCTCAACGCATAGACTCCAACTGGAACCATTGGCCGGCCAGCCCTAGTACAGTGTTTCATATGTCCTACGACTATGATTCTCCTCCGAGCCGCGGGCTTCAGCCCGCGCGGTGCCGCGAAATTGCGTACCCGTTGCGGTATTTGCAACTCCGCGCAGGCTGAAGCCTGCGGCTCAGGTAGTCGCGGAACTTATGAAACACGGTACTAGCGATCCGGGGCCTCCAGTTCTCCTACTACGGCAGGGGCACCGCCCAGCCAGGGTCGCTCGAGGGTTTGGATCACCGCGATCGGATCTGGATTCGCAATTGAGCGGCACACAGCGACACTATTTCTGTTCGTCATCCCGACTCGTTACTCGAGGCGGTATCGCCGGTCGAACCGGGCACAATGAGGCGATAGACGGTGGCCGTCCCATCCTTATACACAATCTCGAACAGGCTCGCATCCTCGAATTGGCGCAATTCGCCGTATCGTTTGCGCTCCGGCGTGCCCGCCAGCACATGCGAAACCCCCAGCCCGCGAAGTCTATCGTATGCCGTGGCGCTCGACTCCGTTCGGAAGGCGGTCTCGACGTCGGCGAGCGCCTGCATCTGGCGCTGGACGTCGAGCGGACGGAAGACGACGACGTGCGCGCTTTCGGGCGACACGACGCCGACCCTGCGGTCCATACCCGAAACACTCGACAGGCGTGAAGTCGGATCCCCCTGCACCACCGCATCGGCGTCCGTGCCGTGGCGAATGAACCTGATCGCGCCGGGGTCGTCGAGTTCGAGCTTTGTTTCCAAAAGGGTTCTAAGCGCCGTGGCGGGGCCTTCGTACAACCCGACGGGCAGCCCAATCCCGATACCGAGAATGACGATCCACCGGCCGTGTCGCCTTACCCAGGGCCGAACGTCCGAACCGGCAAACACCTCGCCCGCGCAGATCGCACCGAGCACCATCGCCGGCATGACCGATAGACGAAACCCGTAGTCGATCCGATTGACGTTACTGCGAATGGTCAGCGCCGCGAGCGTCCCCAGCACGGAGATGATCGTGAGCAGGCGCATCGCGGCGTCGTCCCAAATCCGCCGCCACATCGCCCGGGAAACGAGCAGGCACGCCACGCCCGCCAGTCCGACGTCGATGAGCAGCATCCAGGGCAGATCGAGCAGGTTCGCGAGCGGACCCGGGGGGAGCATTCGGCCGAAGAACGCGTTTGGATTGCGGTCCCATTGCGTCGTCAGGCCGCCGTCATAACGCTCGCTCATTTGGTGGTAATGCCAAGCGCGACCGGCCATGAGCACAAAGCCCACGAGCGTAATCAGGCCGACGGCCAGCATCAATCGCCGCGTCAAACCGGCGTCGCGATTTCGGCTTATCTTGCCCGCGTAGGCGTCGCGAAACATGAACACGACGTACAACCCCGCGGCCGCGAAGAAGTGAATCGCCTGGTAGACGCTCGAGCCGAATACCGCCATTGCCAGCAGCGGCGCCGTGAGGATCCAATGGCGGGCGACGGGCGCGGTGCGCAACCAAATGCAACACAGGATCAGCGCGAGCAAGGCGATGACGTGTTGCGGTCCCCAGAGTAGCGCATTGAAGATGTTGTGGATGCGCCATTGCACGGGCGCCCATGAATCGAGAATGACAAGCGGCCCGTGCATGATGACTCGATAGGCCGCGGCGATCGAATCCCATCCACAGGCGACGCTCGCGAGGGCCGCGGCAACCAGACCGCCGGACGCCGATCGGAGCACCGAGCGGGCAAGCCGGAATACGGTGGCGATCAAACACGCCGCGAGGGCTGCCGATGTTGCACCGAATGCAAAGGCGATCGAGACCCGGTCGGCGCAAAGCCGCCGCAGCGCTGCGGGAACGAGATAGAAATACTCGTAGTAATAGTAAGGCGTATCGGGTTCGCCGGAATAGAACACGCTTCTCAGCGGAAGGGGGTATCGACCCAGCGACCACATCACCGCGTGGTGTTTGATGTAGTCGCGCACCGGCGCTGCCGCGGGACGGGCGCCAATGTCCGGCAACCAAGTGGTCACGAACACGCACGCGCCCGTCCAAGCGATCATCAGATATAGAATCGTGCGCGTTCGCCGGCTCGAAATCGGATCCTCCAATGACACCGGCTCGCTTCGTGCGACCCGCGCCGCGAGGATTAGAGCAAGGTTGGTTGCCGCCACCGCCGCCAGAACCACCGGCCGACTGTTCGACTGCCACCACACGCCGGCGAGCGGTATCGGCATGAGGACCATCGACGCGGAGATCGCCATCCAGGGGTCGGATGCTTCGCCGGTGGAGCATGAAACGAGACGGACAATCTGACGCCCGGGGAGCCACAGGACGAGGATCGCCGCCGCCGGGAACGACACCCACGGCGTGGGTATGACGACGCCGATCGCCGCGCACACAAGTGTTGCGATATCGATCGTGGTCGAGGAATGATTACCGGTCGTTCGCGTCTTCAACACAGTTGGTTACGGTTCCCGCGGACCCGCGTTGGATCGGAGCCGGCTTCGCTTGGTATCGACATGAGACGCGCCGTGGATTCAGTGAAGGCGCCTTGACGCCGATAACAACGCCGGACATCGTACGCGGGTATGCGCGCCGAGACGAATCCGGTGTATGACCGGGCAAGCGTGCGAACCGCCGTCAGCGGAACTCGAGGTGATCGATGACGAAACTCTTGCTCGTATGCGGAGCCCGACCGAATTTCATGAAGGTCGCGCCCATTGCGGAGGTCTGCGCAAGGCGTGCGGACGCCACGTCGATCATCGTACACACCGGCCAGCACTACGACGCCAACATGAGTCGCCTGTTCTTCGATGAGCTGGCCCTACCGGAACCCGACGTCAACCTGGAAGTAGGCAGCGCCTCGCACGCCGTCCAGACCGCCGAGATCATGAAGCGTTTCGAGCCCGTATGCTTGGAGACGCGCCCGGATTGGGTCGTGGTGGTTGGCGACGTCAACAGCACGATCGCGTGTGCCCTGGTCGCCCGAAAACTCGGCGTGCCCGTCGCGCACGTAGAGGCCGGGCTGCGCAGCTTCGATCGCGCAATGCCCGAGGAGATCAACCGCGTCCTGACCGACACGATCAGCGACATGCTGTTCGTGACGGAGGAAAGCGGAATGCGCAACCTGTCGAACGAGGGTATACCGGAAGATCGAATCCGATACGTGGGCAACGTGATGATCGACACGCTTCTGCGCCACCGCGAGCGCGCCGATCGATCGCGGATTCGGTCCAAACTCGGCGTCGAGAAGCGCGGGTACGCCCTGGTTACGTTGCATCGACCGTCCAACGTGGATGACGCGGACACCTTCAACGGCATCCTCGATGCGCTGGAGCGAATCTGCGCGGATTCGGCCGTCGTCTTCCCCATGCATCCAAGAACCCGCGCCCGGGTCGAACAGTTGGGCTTCACCGATCGCATCGGCGGAATCGAGAACCTGCGCATCATTGAACCGGTCGGGTATCTCGATTTTGTGAAACTCATGGCCGACGCCATGGTCGTGCTCACTGATTCGGGGGGCATTCAGGAGGAAACGACCATTCTCGGCGTGCCTTGCCTGACGCTCCGCGAAAACACCGAACGTCCGGTGACCGTCACCCATGGGACCAATCGGCTGACCGGCCCGGCGACAAAGAACATTCTCGCCGCCTATGACGCGGTCCGCGCCGCCCCGCCCGCCGCCGTCGCCGCCCCTCACCTCTGGGACGGCAAGGCGGCCGAACGAATCGTCGACGCGCTTTTGGGACACTAAGGTAAT
>JADFHG010000285.1 GCA_022567365.1 Planctomycetota bacterium
GTCGCCGTGGGGGCGAGTCGGCAGCGACGGCGGGCGCCGGTCCGCATGCACCGTCGCTGCTTCCTTATCCACCGCTGCGAATGATCACCGTCCAGGCGACCGAAGAGGACATGGCGGAGATCGAAGAACTCATCGCGATTCTCGACGTCCCCGGTTCGGAGAAGTTTGAAACGGTCACGCTCGCGAACTCGGACGCCAACGCCGTCGCGGGAACGCTCGAGCAGATGTTCGCGGGGGCCTCGAGAGGAAGGGGCCGCGGTGGTGCCACTGTGGGTACCACCGGTCCCCGGTTCATCGGCGAAGACGGCGGAAACGTGCTGTTCTTCTCCGCGCCGCTCGGCATGCACGACGACATTCGCGACGCGATCAAAACGATCGAGGAGAGCGGTCAAGAGGCTACCACACCCCGCCCCATCATCCTCGAATACGCCACGCCGACCGATGTTGCGAGTGCCATTCAGGATGCATACGGAGGCGGCGGGGGCAGCCGGGGCAGTCGTCGGAGCGGTCGGAGCGGTCGGACAAACGCCCGTTTCACGATTTCCGGTCACGACGCCAGCAAACGCCTCTTCGTGCTGACGTCGGACGACGAAACGTTCGCCGATATCGAGAGGCTGGCGAAGTCGCTCGACAAACCGGCCGAGATGGGTTTCGAGATGAGGATCATCCCGTTCAAGCACGCCAGCGCGCGGGCGGTGCACGAGATGCTCACCAAGCTGGTCAAGGATTACCTGGGCCGGATCCGAGGAAGCGGCGGGAGCGTCGAGCCCTTTGCCGCGGAGGTGGACGAGAAGACAAACTCGATGATCATCCTCGGCGGCCCGACGGTCTTCGAATTCATCCAAAATGCGATTGCGGTCGTGGATATTCCGGCCAACAGGCCGCCCAAACCGGGCTTCCTGATGATCGCCCTCAAGAATGCCGACGCGCAGGAAGTCGCGACCAATATCAACAACGTCTGGGGCAAGAAGAAAGCCCGCGCGGGTGAGGATCCGCCGCACGCCGAGGCCAACCGGCAGCTCAACATCTTGATCGTCCACGGCACGGAGGCGCAGGTGTCCGAGATCAAGACCCAGTTCATCGACCCGCTCGAGGAGCACAAACCCCCGGAACTGCTTACCGAGACCGTCACGCTCCAATACGCCCAGGCCGAACTCGTGGCCGAGTCGATCCAACGAATCTTCGAGGACAAGAAACGGGCGTTCGACGCGATCAAGGGGCGCGGGTTCAAGGTGTCGCCGGTCGAGGTGACCGTCGTCGTCACGCCCGACGTCAACACGAACCAGGTCATCATCCAGGCGAGCGAGAAGAACATGGCGCTCGCCAAGGCTCGTATCGTCGAACTCGATAAGGAGGACATCGCGGCGAACACCGCCACGCGGATGGAGGTCTATCGCGTCAAATACGCGGACCCGAACTCCGTGGCGAGCATTATCAACCAATGGGCGCAGGCGCGGACGCAGGCGGGTGGTCGCGGAGGCGCGCGCCGCGTCGCTGCGCGGGACACGGTCAAGGCCATCGCCGAACCGGCGACTCAGTCGGTGATCGTCAACGCGAGCAACTCGAACCATGAGCTCGTCGCCCAATTGCTCGCCGAGCTAGACGACGAGACGTTCGCGAAGAGCCGCTCGCGACACGTGCTGACGCTCAAGCATGCCAGCGCCAACGACCTCGCCAACCAGTTTCGCGCGGTCTTCCAGCAGCGCGGCGGGCGACGACGTGGCGACCAGGGTCCGGCATTCGTGGCGAGTCCCTCGCTCAACGCGATCGTCGCCAACCTCAACGAAGAGGAGCTGGTCGAGATCACCGAACTGTTGGCGGTGCTGGATGCGGAGCCGGGGCTGGATGCGGAACGAACGGTGGAGGTCTATTCCCTCAGATACTCGGACCCCGGGAGCATCAACAGTGTCATCATGAACATGTTCCGTGGAGACCGCCGTTCGCAGGGCAGCCCGGCCGAGCAGGTGACATCCGCGGTGGATTGGGGCACGCGCTCGGTGATCGTGACCGCGTCGGCGAAGAACCACGTGGTGATCGCCAAGCTCATCGAGAAGACCGACGTCGAATCGACGATCGCCAAACGCGTTCACTTCGTCGAACTAAGCCATGCCAACGCGCAGGACGTGGCCAATGCGGTGAACAACGTCGTGCGCTCGCGGCGCCGCACGCAGCGCGGCGAGGTGCCGGTAACCGTGACGCCTGAGATGGCGACCAACTCGCTCATTATCTACGCGAGCGACGAGGAGATGGAAGACCTCCGCGACCTCATCGAAAAAATCGACGTCGAGCCGGGGATCGACACACTGCGGACGATGGTTGCGTATTCGCTCAAGTACGCCGATCCGAATGCCATCGTCAACGCCATCAACCAAACCTTCCGCGGGGGCGGGCGCCGGACCCAGCCTCGACCCGAGGAGCAGGTCAACGTGGTCAACGAGTGGAGCACCCAGTCGGTGATCGTCACGGCGTCTGCGAAGAACCACGAGAAGATCAAGAAGTTGATCGCCGAAGTGGACATCGAGGGTCCGTTCAAGAAAGAGACGAAGCTTGTCACCCTGAAAAACGCCAACGCTCAGGACATCGCCAACACGCTCTCGCAGATCGTTCGCAGCCGCCGGCGTGGGCGGCGCGGCGAGCAGGCCATCACCATCGTGCCGGATGTCGGCACGAACGCGCTCGTCGTGTTCGCCAGTCAATCGGAAATGGAGGATCTCCAGCCGCTCATCGATTCGCTCGACGTCAAACCCGACGCCGCGCGGGAGCGCAAAGTGCAGAGCTTTTCGCTCGCGTACGCCCATCCAGGCTCGGTGCAGCAGGCGATTAACTCGTTGTTCCGCACGACCGGCCGCGCGAATCCGCGGGACCAGGTCTCGGCCGTGCCCGAGTGGGGCGGAAACGGTGTCATCGTTTCGGCATCACCGGAGAACATGGCCAAGGTTGCGGAATTGATCGAACAGCTCGATCAACGCGGCGACCGCCAGCGCGAGGTACACGTGATCCAGATCGAATACGCCGACCCCGGCGACGTCGCGCAGGTTCTCGACGAAATGTACGTGCGCACGCAACCGCGCGGTCGTGGCCAGCAGGAAGCCCCGGTGACGATCACGGCGCTGCCGGGCTCGAAGGCGGTCCTGGTCAAGGCGGGCGGGGCGGACCTCGAGCAGATCATGGCGACGATCGAGAAGATCGACACCGAGGAAGTCGGCGGAGGCGGCGAGATCCGCGTCGTGACGCTTCTCTACAGCGATGCCCAGGAGATCCTGACGGCGATCGAGGAATACCTCCGCAAGCCCAACGCGGCGAGCAGTCGCGGCGGTCGCGGTCGGCGCGGTGGTCGGCGCCGAGTAGGCGGGTCCGGTGGCGAGCTCTTGGGCGACGTGCGACTCAGCCTGCTAACGCAGTCCAACTCGATCGTCGTCAGCGGAGACCTAGATCGCGTCGAGGACGTCGAGGCGCAGATCATCGACATGGACGAGGCGAACAAGGACTTCGCCAAGCCGAAGTTCATCTTCCTCAAGCACGCCAAGGCCGTTCAGATCGTACCGATGGTCGAGCAGATGGTGTCGGGCAACACCGGTTCCAATCGTCGCGGTGGCCGTGGTAGTCGCGGTCGCGGCGGCGCGACGCAGGGCGTCACGGTGATGGCGCACGAAATGCTCAATGCATTGATCGTCCGAGGCGGACCGGCGGACATTGCGAACGTCGAGGCGATCGTCGAGGGGCTGGACGTGCCCGAGGCGAAGTCCTTGTCGACAATCAAGGTCATACAGGTTTCCGCTGCGCTCAACGTGACCGACCTTGCACTTCAGGTTGAGGGCGTGATCAACGACGGGCAGGCGGCCCTCGAGGATCAATACCCCGGGATGACCATCGGGCGGATCATGATCACCCCGGATCGTCGCGGTAGCGCGGTCATCCTTGCCGGTTCCCCGGCGCTATTCTCCGACGCGGAGCAGCTCATTCGCGAACTCGAAGGCACCGGTCCCAAGGGCGGCATCAAGACAATTATCCTCGATCCTCCGCCGGGAATGTCGCCGGAGGAATTCAAGACGCTGCTCGAGCAGCTTACCGAGGACGCAGGCGGTGGCTCGGGCGCGCGGCGCGGGTCAGCACGCGGATCGCGAAACACGAGTCGCGGGCGCACGGGCGGGCGCGGTGGCAATCGATCGTCGGGCAATCGCCGCCGGCGATAGCGGCGCTGTTGCGGCATGACGGTAACGCTGGCAGGCCGCGATAGCAGCACTGGCACGGCGGATTCTGCCGCGGTTGTGGTTTCCGGTTCGCGATGCGAACGCAGGGTTGGCGAACCCGCCCTGAGCCGCGGGCTTCGTACCTGTTGCGCGTTTCTTCGCGAACGCAGCGGTAGCGTCCGCCCCCCGTGGCGGACGTGGGCATGCGAAACGCTTCCGAACTCCTACGGCCGCCGCAGGGGGCGGCCGCTACCAGACGATCGAAATCGCTCTGCGGGCTCGCAAGCTCCGCGCGGGCCGAAGCCCTCGGCTCGGGGGTGGACAGTGTTTGAAACGCTCATTGGCAGCCTGCATCGATCGCGAATACCGCCGGAATCGGCCCCGATTGCGACCAGTGCGGCGACAACGTGAATAATAGACTGGTCAGACATGGGCTGAGAAGCCGACCCGATTCTTGAAGCAGTTTTTCAGGATGATGCTGATGATAATGGAATTGAACAGAGTTCGAGTTGCCAGGCGGATGCGTGGCCTAGTGTTGGGCGTCCTCACCCTTGCCTTGGCGTCCCCCATCGGGCGCGCAATGGCCCAGGAACAACCTGGGAAGGCCGAGGGGGACAATGCGCGGGTCAAAGCGGACGACGCGCGGCCCAATAGGCTCTCTGAGGAAGAACGCTCCGCGCTCGCGGCTGAGTGGATGGCCGCGTTTAACGCCGACGAGCAGGAGCGTCCCGCCGATGAACGCCGTCGCCAAGGTCAGCAGCCGGGAAACCGGCGCGCGCGTGCCGGCGGCGCTCAGACCCAGCAGCGTCAGGCGCGCACGACCCCGCAGGCACAGCCTGAGCAAGCCGACCTGAGCGACGCCCTCAAGAAGGCGGATTCCGGCGTGGCCAATCTCGCCGGTGCGGACCTCACCTTCGAAGTCGTCAATGGTCAACTCGTCATTCGCGGGGCCGAGCAGCACATCGAAGCGATCGAAGCGATCAAGGATTTGATCGGCGGCGAGGAGCGCGAGCTTCGCGTTGTCAAAGTCACCGAGCGCGACGCCAATCAGATCGCGCAGGCCGTCGAGGACGCGCTACGCGCCGCCCGACCCGCGCTCCCGGACAACCAGCAGCCGTCGCTACAGGCGGTATCCGCGGAGATCATCCTGGTATCGGCGCTGCCG
>JADFHG010000286.1 GCA_022567365.1 Planctomycetota bacterium
CGGATGGCATCATAGACTTCGACGACATTCTAGTGGTCATCAAATCGTTCTCGGGCGACCCGACCTGCCCGGATCCGTGCAGTAATGGCGGATGATCCTTGGCCCGCGACACCGTGATCTAACAAGCGGGCGGCGGATTTCCGCGTTCTGTTGTGGTATGCTGACGACGGATCCAACGAAACAAGAGCGATTGCGTTGACACAACGCCCGCCACAGGCGATGAAGAGCCCCCGGTCGGCCCTATCCCGGCGACAGCGCCGCGCGGCACGGCGGATTCGAGTAACGTGGGCGCAGCCCAAGGAGTCAGCAAAAGTGAGTGACATCAATCTGGATCAGGCCCAATCGGCGGTCGCGGCGGCGATAGAGAAATCCCGCGCGATCGGCGTGCTTATGAACATCGCCGTCGTGGACGCGGGGGCGAACCTCAAGGCCTTCGCGCGCTTGGACGGCGCCTGGCTCGGCTCGATCGACATCGCGATCAAGAAGGCCCGTACCGCGCGGCTGTTCGACATGAACACGGGCGATATCGGTCAGCTTTCCCAGCCCGGCGGACCGCTCTTCAACATCGAGCACTCCAACAACGGGTTGATCACCTTTCCCGGGGGCATTCCGATCAAGGACGGCCACGGTACCGTGATCGGCGCGATCGGCGTCTCCGGCAGCACGGTCGAAAACGACCATCTCGTCGCCGAGGCAGGCGCGGCCGCCGCCCTTTAGACCCTGCCGCGCTGACGGGCAGGGCGACGTCATGGGGCGGCCGCTCGCGGGCGCACCCCGGCGGCGCGTTGAAAAAGTAGCCGCCGCCCCCCGTGGTGGCCGTGAAACACCCAAGAACGTGAGTCGATCAGACCGCTGTCGGGTTTTTCAAAAGGCTGCTAACCATGCGCCGTGGCGGGCGGAGCGGCGAAGCCCTACGAATCCGCGAGCCGTCGGCATAGCGCATCGGCCAATCTCTTGGCGGCAAGCGGGGCGTGGCGGAAGTACAGCGACGGTTCGACGAGTTCCAATTCGCTCAGCCGCGGCGCGCCTTCGTCATCGAAGAGAAAGTCCGTCCGGGCGTAGAGCAGCCGTCCGCTCGATCGTGCGCCAATGGCCGCGATACACCGATAGGCCAGCGCGAGTTCGTCGTCGGTAAGCGTAACAGGCTCATCGGACGCACCGAAATCGTTCTGCACGCGATAGTCGCCGGGCACCGGGATCTTCCGCACCGCGTGGCTGAACGTCCCATCGATGAACACGACCGAGAGCTCGCCTCGCGTCTCGACTGCGCTCAGATACGGCTGAAGAAGCATCGCTTCGTGCGGCAACATGCGGTGGAGGTGTGCCTCCGCGGACGCGAGCCCGCTGGACGTGGCGTCGAATCGAAGCGTCTCGCGGGAGGTTGCACCGACTGCCGGCTTGAGAAACGCCCGATCCCAGCCGCGGTCGCGCAGGACTTGCCCGACGTCAACCTGCTCACCGACGCCGAGCCACACAGTCGGCGTGACGGGTACGCCGACTCGCTCGAGATCGCGCAAGTAGCTCTTGTGCGTGTTCCAGCGAATGATCTCGTAGGGGTTAAACAGTGGCGTTTTCCGGGCCACCCGCTTGGCCCACACGACGAAGGCATCGCGCTTCTCTTGATAGTCCCAGGTGGTGCGGATCAGACACGCCCGAAAGCCCGACCAGTCGACGTCGGGATCGTCCCACACGGGTCGCCGGATGTCGATGCCGCGATCAGCAAACGCCGAATGCAGCGGCGCGTCATCCACCTCCCAGTCCGGCAGGTTGGCACAAGTTGGCAGCGCGATGAGCATCCGAGGAGAATAACGCAGTATCAGCGAGGCGGAAACACGGCCCGCGGCCGGCGAGCGGCAACTCCGGAAGCACCGGATCGAAGGGTGACAGGACACACCCCAATCGTGTATAATGCCGTGCAGCGTCCCCCGCGGGTTGGCAGCGGTGTCCCCGATTCGGAACACGCATTCGGTCTGCGGGTCCGGCAAGCTGCCGACAACCCGGTTGGCCGGTTGGCCGGTTGGCCGGTGTCCGGTCTCGCCAAACGGACGAGAAGGCACCGGGGCGTCTTGCCGCCAAGAGTGCGGTCCGTTCGGCTGCCATGAAGGGTGGCGTGACGGGGTGTCCGCCGGAGGGGTGTCCGGCGAAGACGGGGGGGGGCTTGGCCTCTGCGGGGTTTCCGACTTCCGTCCTATAAGTAAGGGTGATGTATCATGCGAGCTTCTCTGGTTCTCACGCTCTTGATGCCGATCGTCGCCGTGTGCCCCGCATCGGCGGCGGTACCGATATCCAATACGACCCGTACCGCCGACGGGGTCAACGCCCTTTCTCCCCTGCCGTTCGTTGACGCCACACATCAACCCGCGGATCAGCCGATCCGCGATGCGCGGCGCCCGATCCGGCTCCATACCACGACCGAGCACGCGGTAACCCTTTCATGGGACCGCACGGCGCTTCGTGAGCGGTGGCTCGCGCGCACACCGTTTGTCATCGAACAACTGCCGCTGGTCGGTGGTCGCACCGTGGACCTCGAGCTTCGACCGTTTGCCGTGACCGGTCCCAACACGAAGTTCGTCGTGGGAAGAAAAGGGGAGCCGGACGCGGTGCTCGACTTCGATCCCGCAAGCGTCTTGCTGTTTCGCGGCAAGGTCATGGGTCGGCCCGGCTCGCATGTGTTTCTCGCGCTGTCTGATTCACGGAGCACGGGCTACGTCGATCTCGGTCGCGGCGAGGGACGGTTTCGCGTTTCCTCGCGCGGCGCGGACGGCGAGCCCCTGCCACCCGGTTCCATCTCCATGTACGAGCCGTTCGGACCGGCGACGGCACCTCCCGGTGTGCCGCTGTGTGGCGTAACGGACACCGGCGGAACTCGCCACTCCGAAGGCGGCGTGGCCGGCGAGACCGACTTCAGCATCAAGCACCTCGAACTCGCCGTCGAGACGGACTTCGAGTTCTACGTCCTATTCCGCGACCTCGACGATGCGGCGGCCTATCTCGTCGCGATGTACGGCGCGGTCAGCGATGTATACCTGCGCGACGTGGACACCCACATCGAACTGGTCTTCGCCCGTCTCTGGGATACGCCGGACGATTTGTTCAACGACGTGGATCCCTCGCCGCTGCCCGAGTTTCGCCAGTACTGGAATGCGAACATGGGCGCAGTCCATCGCGACCTCGCCCAGCTTCTGTCCGGTCGGCGCGATTACCTCTTCGGGGGTCAGGCGTATCTCACCTCCCTTTGCGGCGGCAATGCGTACTCGGTGGTCGGGTACGCGGCCGGGTTCTTTCCCGATCCGACGATGCCCAGCCCATATACATATGACGTGATGGTCACCGCCCACGAAATCGGCCATAACGCCGGAACGCTACATACACACAACGTGGGCATCGACACGTGCCAGGATCCGACCACGACCCCGCAGCGCGGCACGATCATGAGCTATTGCAGCCAGACATGGAGCGGACAGAGTTCCAACGTGGACACCTACTTCCACACGATCATCGTCGGATTCATGCGCGACCACATCACGAGCGTCGAATGCGCAGCGACCGACTGCAACCTGAACTTCGTCGACGATCTTCTCGATATCGCGAACGGCGACAGCGCAGACACCAACGGAAACGGCGTGCCCGACGAGTGTGAGGATTGCAACGACAACAAGGTGCTCGATCCGACCGACATTCTCGACGGTACGAGTACGGACCTCAACGGCAATTCGATTCCCGATGAATGCGAGGCTGACTGTAACGGCAATTCGATTCCGGACGACCACGACATCGCCGTGGGAACAAGCGTGGACGCCTACGGCGACGGTGTGCCGGACGAGTGCGAGACCGACTGCGACGATAGCGGTGTTTCGGACTACACCCAGATTCAGCTAGACATGACGCTCGACGTCGACCGCAACGCCCTATTGGATTCATGCCAGGATTGCGACGGCGACGGCACGACGGATCATGAGGAGATGGCGGGAGGCCACAACATCTGGATCGCAAGTGGTCTCCAAGCGAAACCGCTCTTGGAGTTCTACGCGGATTCCGGTGTGGAAATAGGATCGTCGCAAGGCGTCGGCGCGGCCCTGGTCAACGAAGGGCAGGATCTGATCATCACCCCGGATCGCCGTATTCTCGTCTCCAGCGGGGCCGACAATCGCGTGATGGAGTTCGATTCCGACGGAGTCTACATCGGCGATTTCGTGCCGGCCGGTGTGGGCGGGCTCAACTTCCCGACGGGGCTTCTGGCACTTCCCGATGGGCGCATCCTTGTTGTGAGTCGCGGCGGCAACAACGTGCTTGCGTATAACGCGACAGACGGAACGCCGCTGGGCGAATTCGTCGCCGCGGGGTCGGGCGGTCTTGTGGCCCCGTTCGGAATCACGCGTGCTCCGAACGGCAGCGTCATGGTCACCAGCGGCGCGAACGAAGTCCTCGAATACGACGGTGCGGACGGGACGTTCATCCGCGTCTTTGTCGCCGCGGACGACAACGGCGGCCTAGATCAGCCGCGCGGAATCGCGTTCAAACCGGACGGCAATCTGCTTGTCGCGAGTTTCGGGACCAATCAGACGCTCGAATTCGACGGCGTGACCGGCGAATCCCTAGGTCGGTGGGCCTTGTTCGGCAGCCCGACCGCACTCAACCAGAGCAGCCCATGGGGCATCAGAATCGCCCCGACGGGCAACGTCTTTGTCGTCCGCACCGGCGAGGAGTTCGGCTCGGGCGGTGGCGGCGGTCATCCCGACGACAACCAAGGGGATGAACTGCACCTGACCAACGCGCAGATTTACGAATTCGACGCGCGGAACGGCAACTTCATTCGCGTCCACATCGGCGGCAACGACCACAGTCTCGAATTCCCTACCGGTTTCGATTTCATGCCCGGCTGGGATCTGGACTGCAACTTGAACCTGCTACCGGATGATTGCGACATCGCCTCCGGCACGAGCGTTGACGACGATGGCAGCGGCGTACCCGACGAATGCGAGATCGACTGCAACACCAACGGCGTCTTCGATCGGTTCGACATTATTCCATTCGGCGCGAGTCGCGACTGCAACGCCAACATGATTCCGGACGAATGCGACCTGGCGTCCGCTTTCTCGCTGGACGACAACGAGAACGGCGTCCCCGACGAATGCGATATCGACTGCAACGCCAACCTCGTGCCCGACGATCTCGATATCCAGAACGGCACCAGCATGGACTGCGACGCGAACGGCGTGCCCGACGAGTGCGATCCGGACTGCAACGACAACGACGTTCCCGACGCGTGCGACATCTCCGGTGGGACAAGCGAAGACTGCGACGAAAACGGCGTGCCGGACGAGTGTGATCCG
>JADFHG010000287.1 GCA_022567365.1 Planctomycetota bacterium
CGGCGGCCGCGCCGATGCCGAGGATCAGAATCGCCCCGAGCGATCCGCGCAGGTTGCCGGGGAACGGGGCGATGCGCACCGCAAGGCAAATCATCAAGTAGACGAATACCCAAGTGCGCCACGCGGCGAAGTCCGCACCGAGCGTGGCCGCCAGCGTGGCCTCGGCCAGCGAGACCTGATCGCGCAGCATCTGCCAGAAGCCCGCGAGCGTGGTCGGCAGGGTCGGGCCGACGACCGCCAAAGGAAGCTGCCCGGTGATTGGCCGCCCGAGCACCCGGGCAACAGCGAAGATCGCCGCGCCGCACGCGAGCAGCGGGAGCATGCCGATCACCACCGGACCGACGACCGGCACCTGCGGCTTGGGATCCGGCGTGTTTTCCGGCGCCCCCGATTCATCGTCTTTATAGAGCGTCGTGTTGCTCACCGTCGCCCCGGTCACGAGCAGCCCCAAGACGTGGCCGAGCTGTGCGACGAGCGTGCCGGGCAGCAGGATCGTGTTGAGCACCTTCGGTTTGATCATCCCGCTCCATATCTGGTGTACGCCCCAAGCGGTGAGCACCGTCACGAGCAGCCATAACGTAAGGGAAATGTAGAGCATCAGCCGGTTCTCTTTCTATGTACGCTGCCGGTCGTCTCGCGATCTCGCGCGAACAACCGCGATAATCCAGTGTAGTGATTCAAACGGATGGGCTCTTATCCGAACCTAGGGCCGTGAGGGAGGGGTCGTGCTTTCACGGGCACCGGTCAACCGGCTTGCCGCCCCGGCTTGCCGCCGGTCAAGCCGCTTCCTCACGGTCGCGGTTCGGATGATGATACGCCTCCCCAATTCTGAATCACTGCAATAGAGACCGCGATCTTTGCGTTCGACACGGAAGGAAACGACGACCGGAAACGCGCCGCTCGTAACCCGATCAACGCTCCCCCCGCGAGTATTCGCGTCCTCCTTGGCTGACTTCGCCCGCGCCAGGCGACGGCGCGTACGAGGAGCCTCGGTCAGACCACATTCGGTCTATCGGCGCGGCGGCGGCGCGGCGACCACCAAAACCGGAGAAGCGCGAATCGTGCGTCGCGGCGGATCGGCCGTCGTAATACTGGCAAACGGGTTTCTTGATGGTGGGATGGGAACGCGCTCGCACGTGGCGAGATCGGCTAGACCCTCAATCCGAGTCGTCCGCCTTCGGCGCCCGATCCAGGAAGGTCAGACCCGTGTCGATCGGTCCCTCCAGGTTGCGCTGGGCCAGCACGTACTCGAGGATCGCCGCGTCTCCACTGACCGCAAGCCGGTCCTTTAGCTCCTTCGAATCCGGAAAGACCGAAAGACCATCCCGCCAAACCGATCGCGCCTTGTCATATTGCATATTCTTGGCGTGCGCGTCGCCGAGCAACACATACGTGCGCACGTAGTGCGGACGACCGGCCGGCGAGCCGGTGTCTTTTTGAATCTTCAGGCACCGTTTCAGATCGACGACGGCATCGGACGAATGCAAGAGGGCACGCGGCCAATGGAGGTGGTTCATCCCGCGGCAATAGATCGCGACCCACAGATTCTCACTGCCGGCAATCACCAAATCGAGCTGAACGAGCGACTTTTTCGCGAGCGAGCCTTTGCTGACGATCGCCGCCAGTCCGCCACAAGTAGGAATCTTGTCGATATAAGCACACCCCAGCTCGATTCGCATTCGCGCGTCGTCGGGATCCTCCTCGACGAGCCGCCTGAGAAACGCGATCGCTCGATCATGTTGCCCATACATGGCACACTTCGCACGATAGTTGCTGGCCGGGGCAAATGTTTTCGGGCGATCCGCCACGCGTTGCTCTATTTCCGTCAGCAATGCGTCCAGCGCCTCGGGCGAGAGCGCGGGCACCTTCGGTCCGGTCGGCGTTTCCGAAGGCACCCAGGCCTTGGGCGAACCGACCTTGATCGCGATTTGACCCGCATACTTCGTCGGGTCTTGCCGAACGCGCACGATTGCGTTCGCCGCGATGTTTTCGAGATATTGCAAACCGCCGTCGGGCCAGCGGATCTCCAACAAGTCGACGCGGTCGTCCGATCCGAGACCGAAGTGTACGCGGGGGTCGCTCTGGCCGCAGTAGCCGTTTCCACCGTCCCGCTCGCGGATCTGCCGTCCGGATGGTGTCACGATCGTGACACGTGTACCGATCGCGTCGCGGTTCGTGCCCGTCTCCGGCGCGGCCTCGAGCGCGACCATCAACCAGTGGCCGGCGGTGCGGGCGTCGTTGCGATACAGATGCGGAGGCTGATTCTGGTTGGCGACGAACAGGTCGAGGTCGCCGTCGTTGTCATAGTCGAAACAAACAACGCCGCGACCATCTCGATCGCTGTCAAGCCCGACGTCGGCCGCACGCTGCGTGAAGGAGAAAAACCCGTCGTTTTGCCAAAAGCGCGTCGTTTCGTAACCGGAAAACGATCGGTCCCCGATGCTCGGCCAGTTGCGCGCATCGGCGGAGTCCTCGCCGAGGACCGTCCACGACGCGAGATCGTACCAGTAGTTGCCCTTCCCGGCGCTGATGAAACCGTTGACGGCGATGATGTCCAGGTCGCCGTCGTTGTCATAGTCGAAGAACTTCGCGCCCCAACCCCAGCCGCCGTCGTAGGTTCCGGTTTCCAGCGAGATGTCGGTGAGCGACCATGTGCCGTCTTCGGCGACACCGTTGTTGTACCAGAGCATGTTGCCCTCTTGAAGGTACTCGGCCGTGGTGATGTTCGTGACGTAGACGTCCAGCCAGCCGTCGTTGTTGAAGTCTCCGAAGTCGACGCTCATGCCCTTCTTCGTGTCGGCGGCGACGGCGGACCCCGAGACGTTCTTGAACGTACCGTCGCCGTTGTTGATGAAGACCTGGTCCGGACCGAAATCGTCCGCGCAGTAGAGGTCCGGCCAACCGTCGTTGTTGACGTCGGCGGAACCGACCGCGAGCGTCCAACCGGGATCGTCCAAACCGAGCGCGACCGCGGTTTCGACGAACGTCCCGTCTGACTCTTGACGGTAGAGAAAGTTGCGGCCGCCGTTGCGCGACTTCTCGAAGTCGTCGTGCATGATACTCGTCGTCTTCAGGTGCCACAGATCGACTTCGTCGAAGTAGTTACCGACGTACAGATCGAGGCGACCGTCGAGGTTGTAATCGAAGAAGATGACCGCGTTGCCGTTTGCCCACTCCGTACCCTTCTTGCCGTCGCGTGTGCGAAAGCAATCGTCGGTGACGTCGGTAAACGTGCCGTCGCCGTTGTTGCGGAAGAGCGCGTCGTTTCCCCACCGCAATACATACAGATCGACCCAACCGTCGCCGTCATAGTCGCCCCAGACGCAGTCCATGCTCGTGCCTTTGTCGCCGTTGAGGTCGGCCACGCCGGCACTTGCCGCGACGTCCGTAAACGTGCCGTCACCGTTGTTGCGGTAGAGGTGGTTCGGCTCGCCCTTCCGCGAATCGGTGACGTAGAGATCGATCCAACCATCGCGATCGAAATCGCCCGCGGCCGCCGCCGCCCCGACGCTGGCTACCCAGGACATGATGTTATCCAGCTTTTGATCGAGAACCGGCTTGTGGTGCGTGTGGGTGATTCCGGCTTCGACGGTAACGTCGGTGAACACCGCCGTCGGTGCGAACTTCGGAGGCGGCGCGGAATCCCGATCGCCGTTTCTCTTGCACGCGGGCAGAGCGGTCGCCGCGAGCACCGCTGAGAGCGCCATCGCAATTCGCAGCCGCCGAGCCGCGGGCTTCAGCCCGCGCGGTCTCACGTTGTGTGATGCGCCGCGAATGTCGGGGGATGCGGGATACGAAATCGGGAAACGCTCCAGCCCGGGCGGACCCGCGAACGGGGCGACGCGATCCGATTGTGCGTGATGCCGTATCAATGAAATCCAATTGCCAGCCATGCCGCAATTGTACATCTTCCGGCGCATCCGGTACGCACACACATGCCCAGGAACGCGACTTTACTTCCGCCTCGAAACGAAACAGCCGACGGTCACGGCAACCGGTTATCGGTCATCGGCAACCGGCTTGCCCGCGGCTCGCCGGGGTTGTGAGCCGACCGCTATTCGTGTGGGGCATCCGGTCTTTCGTTTGTGCGTACAGGGTATACGGCCCGGTGGACAAATTCGAGTACCTGATTCGGTGCGACACCGTGATGGACTTCCTCGGCACCGTCGGGCCAAACGATGCGGATCGCGTCAATGGTCGATGAATCGCCTAGCCCGAAGTGAACCACCTCTTCGTCTTGCGACAGATACGAGGCGTTGCTGCCGATTTCCTCCATTCGCGTCCGCCCGCCCGAGGTGACATAGACGCGGCCGCCCAGCGCGCGTGTGTTTCCCCCCTCCTGCCGAAGACGAACGCCCAGCCAATGGCCTGATTGCTGCGTGACGTTCTTCAAGATGAGGGGTGTGTCTCCGTGACGGACCATGACGAGGTCGACCAACCCGTCGCGATTATAGTCGAGCTGTGCTCCGCCCCGCCCCACCATCGGCTCCGCCAGCGCCGGGCACGCGCGCTCGGCCACGTCGACGAAACCATCCGGCCCCCGATTCCAAAGAAGAAACGCCCGTTGCGGCTCCAGTCGCGAATGGTCTTCGGCAATCTCGAGCGTGCTGCCGTTGACGATCCATAGGTCTCGAAGCCCGTTGTTGGCGAAATCGCAAAACCCCGTCGCCCAACCGACCGTGTCGAGCGAGTTTTGTCCAAACCCGTACTCGGCGGATTCGTCCATGAACCAGAGACGGCCGCCCTCCGCGGGACCGAGCAGGTCGTCCAAGGTCATGTTGCGGTAGAGGGCGTTCTCCTGAGCGATCCAATGGGTAATGAGCAAGTCGAGGTCGAGGTCGTCGTCGAGGTCCGCCACTGCGATGCCCATCGCACCCCGATAGTCGGCCGCCAATGAGCCCGCGCCCACGTCGCGAAACGTGCCGTCGCGGTTGTTGAGAAACACGCCGTTGTTGGAGACGTCGTTGGCGACGTAGAGATCGATCCAGCCGTCGTTGTTCAGATCCGCCCAGCTCGCGGAGAGGCTTCTTCCGTTTGGGTCGGCGACGCCGGCCGCCTCAGCCACGTTCTCGAACGTCCCATCACCGCGATTGAGAAAGAGCGCGTTCGCAAGCGGAGCGTAGGCGGACGGGTTGAGCGTGTACGGCTGCTCGGTGTCGTATTGGCGCTTGGCAACGCCGGTCATCCCGGCTTTGTAGACGAAGTCGACGTAGTTGCACACGTACAGGTCGATGTGACCATCGCGGTTGAAATCGCCCCAGGAACAACCCGTGCTGAATCGCGAGTCCTGCGTACCGCTCGCGATCGT
>JADFHG010000288.1 GCA_022567365.1 Planctomycetota bacterium
CCTACGACGATGATTCTCCTGCGAGCCGCGGGCTTCAGCCCGCGCGGTGCCACGAAATTGCGTACCCGTTGCGGTATTTGCAACTCCGCGCAGGCTGAAGCCTGCGGCTCAGGTAGTCGCGGAACTTATGAAACACGGTACTAGGTTGCTTGGGTTTGACCGATGGACGTGGAACCCTGTCGGTATCGTGCCGTGGGGGGGCCGCGTCCGCCGGCGCGCAACTGCCATACCGGTGCGCGGCGGTCCGCCCCGACCGGGGGCGACAAGCCGCCGCACAAAGAATTGTACGCCTCGACGTCCGCGCGAATCCGTATGCAATCGTAGCGAAATGTCCGTTTATGCACGATCGCTGCTGGACTGGTGACGGTAGACTACTGCGACGCCGCCGCGGTCCTGGTTCGGACCCGGATCAGGGCGTCGGCCATCTCGAAGGCCATCGCGGCTTCGCCGTCGTAGTCGTGCGTCGTCTTATTGGTGAGCAACCCCACGATCACTTGGCCTGCGAAATAATCTCGTAGCGTCATTCCGTGATCGGTGCGCGAGGTTCGCTCCGACGAAGGATCCACGAATGGAAACGCGCTACCTCCGGTTCTCTCGTCTACCTTTTCGCTCCACATGCCAGAGCCTCCCGTTCAGATTTGAAACCAACCTATGAAGAAATGAACTTTGTCGCATCCGGTCCACCTCCGGTCCAGGGACCACCGGTTTCGACCGCGACGATTCGAATCGATGCGACGCCCACCATCGTAGCAGATTTCAACCGTCGCGCCTCCTGTTTTTTTCGGTGAACGGAAACCGGGTGTGTGGCCATCATTTGAGGCGTCAAGCAGCGCCTACGCCACCTATGGGCACGCCGAAGTGTCGCCCCAACGTTTTCGCGGCCCGTCCCGCGCTACCTTCGGGCGCCCCCCTGCGGTAGTATCGTGCACGTGGCCCGGGTGGTCCGGCGACCTAGCGGACCGACCGAAGGCCGTGGCTCCGCGTTGGCCCGTTCACGTTGGTTGGTCGGGGCCTGGCAGTCCTCGGTTTCGAATCGGAGCGCGGGGCACCTGCTCGAGGGTTCGGCACCTGCGTTCGATTGTTGCCTAGGATCTATCCATGACGCGGAGCAGGACTATTCGTCGATGGGTCGCGTGGTCGATGGTCGTGACCTTGGTGGCCTCCATCGGCATCTGGTCCGTCACGCGCGATCGCCTGCCCAGCCGGATCCGCATCGCGACGGCCGTCAAGGGCGGGCTATACCACAAGTTCGCGACGCTGCTCGCTCCGCACCTGACCAAGACTACGCAGCGGCCCATTATCCTGCTGGACACCGAGGGTACCGCCGACAACTGCCGCCGCCTCCGCCAGGGCAGCGCCGATCTTGCGATTCTCCAGTCGGGTTCGGTAGCCATGGACGGGCTGATCGCCATCGTCCCGCTCTATCACGACGTCGTCTTCGTCGTCGTGCGCCGTGACCGGGGCATTGCCGGTCTTCGCGATCTCGCGGGCAGGAGCGTCGTCCTCGGTCTGCACGGTTCGGGCATGCGCGCGTCGTCGCGGGCACTGCTTGACCACTATGACATCGATGCGTCGTCGCTGCGGGATACCGAACGCTATTTTCTGGATCTGCTGACGGATGAGTCTCTCGACGCCGCGATCATCACCACCGGACTGACCAACCCGGACCTCGAGAAACTCCTCGCGACGGGGGACTTCTCCATCCTCCCGATTCACGAGGCCGAGGCATACGGTTTGCGAAACCCCGCGTTTCGCTCGATCAGCATCCCACAGGGTCTCTACGGCCATGGTCCCTCCCTGCCGCCCGAGCCGCTGGCGACCATCGCCACGACCGCCGTTCTCGCAGCCCGGGCGGATGTGTCGGACCTGCTGGTGAAGCGCACGATGATCGCCCTGTACGAGAGCCACCTTCGCAATGACGTGCCGATGCTGATTCCGCCGGGCGAGGTCGGCGCATGGACGCGCCATCCCCTTCACCCGGTCGCACTGACGTACTTGAACCCCTACGCGGGGATGGACATCCTCACGAACTTCATGGAGTCGCTGGCCGCCGGCAAGGAACTTCTCTTCGCGTTCGGGGCGGGTATGTACCTGCTATGGGATCGGTGGCGACGACTGAAGGAGCGCGAGCATTCCCGTGCGCTCGAGGTCATGAAGGAGCGTCTCGATGACCTGTTGGCCGAAACCACCCGGATCGAACGCGCGCAGATGGACACCGTCGACACGCGGGAACTCGAGAACTATCTCGACGAAGTGACCCGGATCAAACTCACGGCCCTCGACGAGCTTACCCACGAGGATTTGAGGAGCGATCGGATGTTCCTCATCTTCCTCATGCAGTGCGGCAACGTGATCAACAAGATCCAGGCGAAGATATCGATCAACTTGTTGGTGCCGCCGAAGACCGAGACGCCCGGCTGACCCGCGCGAACGCCATGTCGAGAATGTCTCAGCGGCGCGGATGACCCCAGCATCTTGCGGGTATCGGCGGTGGTGCGGGAACCCAACCCTGGGGCCGCGGCAGGTTGGGGCACCTGCGCCAGCATCAAGCCGATCAATCCCCAACGGCAATCAAGGGAAGGTCGCGTTCAAGTGCCAGCAATGCGATCGCACGGAGGTCGGTTGCCCACTGGCGCAGACCCGTAGGTCCGAATTTCATTCTCACGTCCACTCCAGGATCCGCTCCAATGATCTCAGGCGGTCCGAAGGGCGTTGGGTCACTATCAAGTCGCGTAATCATCTCTGATAGATCGTCAACCAAAGTCCGAAGCCAGATTGGATACATTACGTGTTCATCGTCCCGATCCAATCTACTGCGGTGGACGAGGGATGTGAACTTTCGGGGAAATCGTCCAGCTAGTGTCGCCAAGTATTCCTGCAGGTCTGTTTGCAGGTAGACGATTCTATCCACTGTCTTGTAATCTCCTATTCCGAAGTACACTGGATATCTCCTAGAAGTCGATCCTCGGTACGGGAAACGCGGTTAATCTGCGTCCATCTTCCGAAACAACTATTCGCACGACATCCGTCGACCTACCGCGTTCGTCGATGCGGATGTCATTGGCCTACTTGCCATTGTTGGCGCAAGGCCCGTGCGACACGTTTTTTCGGCGGGCTGCTAATCCCCGTTGGTGCTGGCTTTTCCCTCGCGACCGGCGTTCTTCCGGCCGCCCAGAATCTTTTCCACCGTCTCGGCGAGCGTTTCCACGTCCGGGTCGCGCGCGACGATCACGCCCTTGGGATCGATCAAGTATTTCGTGGGAAGATACTCGACGTTGTAAAGGATCGCCGCGGGGCTTTCGCCGCGGTCCACGTCATACGTGTGCACACCCGGCGGCTTGCTCGCCCCGAGGAACGTCGTCAACTCTTCACGTGTATCGTCCAAGGAGACAAAGAGAATCTCGAACGGTTTGCCCTTTAGCCGCGACACGGCGGCCTGTAGGTGAGGGATCTCACCCACGCACCCCGGTCACCAGGTCGCCCAATAGTCCAGCAGGACGACCTTGCCGCGCAGCGAAGAGAGCGACACCTTTTTGCCGTCGGTCGCGGTGGTCGTAAAATCCGGCGCCACCATGCCCACCTGCAAGTGATCGATCTCGTGGACGAACCCCTTCGCACGTTTGGCGATCTCGGTTTCGGCCGCGTCCTTCTGCAATTGTACGAGCGTCGCGCGGGCCTCCTTCAGGCCGACGAAACGCATTTGTACGTGTCCGGTCGCGAACTGAGCGGTGTGGCGAAGGGCCTTGCTCTTGGTCGTCCGGGCCAGCGCCCGCAGGGCATCGACCCAGACCCCCGGCTCATCGGCTGCCACGTCACCAAGCTCGATGTGTTGCAGCGCGCCCTCCATCTGCGCCCCATCGGGGTAACGATCGACGAAAGCGCGGAATCGTTTGGGCAGATCGGCGGCGTCAATGGTGAATGCCCAGAAGAGCGTACGCGTGGCGATCTCTTCGCCGTCCGTTTTGCCAAACGACTTCGTGACCAGCGAGTCCATTTTCGCCAGGGTATCGGGGCGACGATCGATCGTCGCTTTGGAGCCGGCGGCCGGCGGCCCGTGCGTCGCCATCCACTGCGCCTCGACGAACGCCCCGTGGAGATCATACATTTGCGCATCCAGCTCCTCGAACTGATCGAGCTGGCCCGCGCCCGCGACGGCGGGGAGCCACATGGCCACTCCCCAAACCGCCGAATACCAAAACATTGTGTGTCTGCGTGTCACGAATCGACTCCGGTGACCTTCCCAACCTATCGGCAAAACCAGCTTGCTGGTTCGTCGTCCATCCGGCACTCGCCGGACACCTTTTCCGCGAACCGGCGACGCCGGCTTGCTCACAGTTTTCCCCGGGTGTATCGCGATCATAGAGCCGAGGCCCATTGGAGTCACGCCGATCCGGGACCGTGCGACACCTTTTGACCGATCTTCGGACCCGGGCCGCGTGGGAAAGATGGGTGTTTTGCTTCAATACAGCGGGAGATTGCGCGAACCCGACCAAGCCAGCCAGTTGGCAGCCCGCAGCTCGGAACGCAGAACGGGGAAATACACTAGCCCTCGAGCATGGTCGCGATCTCGTCCATGCTCGGGGCGACCGGCAAGTTTTGGACCGGGTTGTTGTGTTGGTCCAAGCGCATGACGCGAGGCTTATAGCGACCCTCGCGGACGTCAGTCTCCGGGACGTACCCGAACGTCATGATGATGATGCGGTCACCGGTTGTGCCAAGCCGGGCGGCCGCGCCATTCAAAACGATCCGTCTCGATCCGAAAGGCTCGGCGATCGCGTACGTCTCGAAGCGGGCGCCGTTGTTCATGTTGGAAACGAGCAGCTTCTCGTAGGGCAGCAATCCGACGGCTTCCATCAGTTCGATGTCGATCCCGAGGCTGCCCTCGTAGTATACGTCACTATCCGTGACGCAGGCCTGATGTAGCTTGGATCTGAGCATTTCGACGTTCATGGCACACTCCGCGGGGTTCGGTGCGACGGACGACGAATTATGACAGGCAGGTCGGGTATTGTCAAAGATTTGCAAACTCGTGTAGCCCACTGGCAAAGCCAGCCTACCGGGCGCCCTCGACTGGGGTTGAATCACATCCCGGGGGCGACCGGCAAGCCGATCCGGTGAGCCGGTGCCAGTGTGCCAGACGTCGATTCGCGCGAAGCGGATGGCGACGACGCGCATGTCGGCGGCCGTCTCGAAGCAGCGCGTCGGCCTCCTTGACCAAACACGACCTCATGCTATCGTAGCGTACACTTTGGGGGCGTAGCTCAGTTTGGGAGAGCGTCGCGTTCGCATTGCGA
>JADFHG010000289.1 GCA_022567365.1 Planctomycetota bacterium
TGGCGGCATCATGTCACCTTGAGATATTGCCATATCCAATTCGCGCCAAATGACATTTACGAATAGCTCAACCTGGGGCAATTGCAAAAGTCGGCGAAGCAAACGACCGGGAATCTTGAAGCCGTATGGATCGACAAAGACAAAGCTCGGTGCGAGTTGCTGTCCCTTTTCAACTGACTCGACAAATCGCTGCATTATATCGAAGGAGTCGCCACACTCAGAAAATACGCTCACATTTTTTGGCAAGGGTTCGAATACGCTAAGTTCATTACGAAGACACGTCACATTCGCCTTGTCTCGCTCGATAAACAGGAAATCGACAGTCGACTTCGCCAGCAAAGCGTCACGACTGTTGTGATCAAGCAGCGTCGTAAGCGCCCCGAGCGGCGAGCCCAACTGACCGCGAAGTCGCCGTCGTTGCGTTTGATGTTTTCGTCTTGCTCATGGTTCGATCTCCCTAAATGGTCCGCTGGGCGCGCACACCCTCCGCGAGCCGTTCCTGTCGGGTTACACACGCCGCAGCGCGCACGTTTGGCGCTCGCGGCAAACGTCGAATTCGTTTCGGGACTTCGTCGGGTTTCTCGGTCGTCCGCGCCGACACCAAGCCAGTACGCGAGTTCCCTTGGGGCGGGTCGTCTCTCTCTCATGCCCCCGCACGTGCTGAAGCGGCGGCGCGCCTCGATACTCACGCGCGAATGGCAAAGAATGTCGCCATTGCAACGCGCCCGTCCGGGCCGACATTGGCGACCAGTGCGTCCGTCATCGATATGTCCAGCTCGAGGGAGGAATCTTACACGCGAAATTTGCCAATTTGGAATCCAGGCGCGGAGCCGACGTCGCCCGCCTCGGCAGGCAGGCTGCTACGGGTTCGCCGTTGCGGCTGCGCCCGTTCCAACCCGCACGATGGATTCTCGAGGATCATCAGCCGCCAGACGTACCACATCCCTCCCCAATGGGAAACGCCCCGCTCCGTTCAACGTACAAGATTGTACTTGCAACAAGGTCGGCGAGGAGGAAGAATCAGTGAGGACGTGTGGCGCTACCGATGTTCGCTGTACGACGAGAACCGCTCCGCAGCGCACGTTGGAACGAGGCCCACGCATGTAACGGCGACCCTCTTGGAGGTGTATCCATGCTCGCGATCGTCTTGCATTGCTTCCTGCTTTCGACCGTTTGTTTCGGCGACGTTCCCCAAGTCGCGAGAGAGTGTACGCCCGTCGTAATCGCGCTCGTCGAGGAAGCGGGGGCCTTGCGCCGGAATTCTCCCGAGCAGTGGAAGCAATACGAAGATGCAGTTGAGGCGATGTTCAAGCAGCACGCCGATGGACCGGGTAGATCGAGGAGCCAGCCCCTCGCCGATCTCTCGCGGGCGAAATTGCCATTGACCTTTCTGATCGTCAAGGCGCTTGGTGACAGCTCCATGCGACGACGGAGTTATGCGGACGCCATCGCCAAGAGTTCGGACGAGAGGCGAGTCGAGGTGCTGCTGGGTATGCACCCGGAAGCGCCCGAGCAGTATCGTCTGGAGAGGGTACCCTTGGGGCGGTTAGTCGCCGACGCGTGTACGACGGAGCGAGCGATCGCGCTGCTAGCGGAAGTACTCGACAGTATTCCCGAATGCCGGCGGTACTGGCTTGCGTTTCCCATGATCGACAGGTTTGCTGCGGAGCTACCGGCTGATTTGCGGCGCGTCGCTTATGATTACATTCGCGAGTGCCTGAATACCCAAGACCGAAAGGAGCGTTCCCGATACCAATGGGATGCGCTGTTTCGCCTGGACCGGGACCGCGCTCGGCACGACTCCCTGGACGCGCCGCCGGACGGGCTAACCACGGAGCAGTACGGTCCCGTCGAGCTATGGGTCAAGTATCCCGGCGAGTCGATGGAGGTTGCGACCTTGGCCAGGAAGTGGCTGCGGGAACATGAGCGCCGACCAAACTCAACATACCCTTTTCGATTGCTCGAGTTGATTCTCCGATCGGATCCGAAAGGGGGGCTCTTGCCAACGACTCGCCGAATCGAAGAGATCCTTTCCCACAGTCCACGCAGGTTTGGCGACCATACCTCGGAGTTGTTCTTCCTGGTTCAAGCGATGGTCGCAATCGATTCAGACGACGCGCTTCCGTTTCTATTGAAATACATTCACGAGCCATCGGTGCTCGTCTACACGCGTCTCGGCATTTTCGAATGGCTCGCCGAACGAGAGTACGCCGGTCTACCCAGCGTCATGGCGCGTTGGCTGCGCGGGGAAGATCGCGGACCGCAAGACGCACTGCGCGACTTCGTTGCCAGATCGAGGAGTACGTACGCCAAGTCGTGTTTGGAAGAAGCCGATCGAATAAACGATCCGACGCCGGTTGGGCAACCGGAGCAGGGCGGGCAGCCGGAACAGGGTGAGCAAACCGTACCCTGATGGGCCGTTGAAGAACGGTTGGCGACGGCGCTCCTACCAGGGCGGGCGGTGGCGCGCACCGGGATGATCGGTTGGCGCGGCATGCGGTGTACGTGTGGCATGGCGCGAGGGAAGCGCCGGCTTGCCGGTGCGCCACGCCGCACACTGTGATCGTAGGTGTCTGCGCCTGGCTAGCAGTGAGCGTGTAGGTAGTACCGCCGGCATTTCATTTCCCTCCTGATCGGGCCGCGGGTCTTGGAATCACATGCCAAGAACCGACCCGCGGATGGTCACAGACAAGCCTACGATACGGACTGCAGGCGCACAAATTGCGCCGAGCAAAAAATTGAACGGCGGTCGTGTGGCGCCGCGAACAGCGTTCACCTTCGTGGACGGACCGGCTGCATAGGAGTCCGTTGAAGAAGTCAAATCTCGGGTGTGGTACAGGAACCCGCAAGCGGACCTGGCGAGCCGACTTTGCCAGGCCCGTGCCACACATTTTTCAACAGGCTGATAGGCGTCAGCGGACTCGCGCCAGTGTCGATCGGGCTGCGATTCCACCGCCCTGGTGTTCGGGCACGCCGCGATGCGCAGCCGACTTCGCGCTCATGGGCGCGTTGACGGCTCTGACCGATAACTTTAGGCCGCTTCAAGATGATCCGATGACCTTCAATATAAGACGTTGTTGATAAAGCACGGCTTCGTACGAGGTCCGGCTTGGCTCGGCACCGTGACTGTTTGGTGTCCGGGCGCCGGCATTGAACACACAGGCATGCCCGACTGAAGGGCGCGCTATAGGGATCGTTCGTCATGTACTGCGACTTTTTCGGACTACGCGAGCGACCGTTTGACGATCGCGCGGACACGAGGTTTCTATATCTTACGCCCGCGTTGGAAGAGATGCTCGCGGCATTGGAGTATCACGTCCGGTTCGGCCACGGGCTATCGGTGGTGCTCGGCGATGCCGGTATCGGCAAGACGACGGTATTGCGTGCGCTGCTCGCACGCCTTCACGCGACCGACCACATGGTCGTCGTTACGGCGCGGGCCGGCGAGACGAAGAGCCTCATTCGAGAGACCGCGAAGGGTTTCGGACTGACCCTGGCGGCGTCGGATCGAGGCGCGAATACATTGGCGCGTCTCGAGCGGATCCTGAAACGAACGATGGAAGCGGATCACCGTTCAATTCTCATCGTCGATCAGGCAGAACACCTCGACGAGTCCAACGTCGACCAATTGGGCACGATGTTGGATCTCGAATCCCAATCGACGCGGTTGTTGCACGTTGTCGTCTTTGCTCAGCCTCGGTTCATGCAAATGCTCGATCGAAGCGAGTGCGGGCGCATCCGTCAGCAGGCGTGCGGTGCTCATATGCTCACCGCGCTGGAAGCGGCACAGGTCGGTCCCTATATCCAACACCGACTCTCATCGGGCGGCATCGCCGATCCGGACGTTTTCGATCCAAGGGCATACGAGCTGATTCACGCCGCGTCGGGTGGCAACCAGCGACTCGTGAATCGAATTTGTGATGAAGCCCTCGTCGCCGCCTACGGTAGCCGGGAGAACCCCATTCCGCTGGACATTGTCGCGGAGATTGCCTCGCAACACGCGGGAACGGACGTTCTCGTCGCGGGCTCGATCGTCGAGGACCGACAATGCTGCGCCGAGTCCATCAAGATCGACGAGTCTATTTCACACGAAGTCGATGCCTCGGACCGGACCGTGCAGGTCTCCCCATCGCACGGGGTGGATTCGATCCGGCCCAGTGCGCCTCCTCCCGCAACATCCGCGCCCCATCCGATCGCGGGAATCGAGCGAACCGGCGGCGGCGTGGACCGGGCCGTCGACGACGCCCTCGCAAACGTCAAGGCACAACTCCGGCGGCAGGAGATCGTCGCCAGTTCGATCGAATCACTCCTCTCGGACGGCGACACACTCGCCACAAGACTCGAAACGGCGATTCGCCAGGCCCACCGCGTCGCGGCGACGCACGACACCGCGATGGGGCAGTATACATGCGTCGAACAGCATTTGGGCTCGCTCACCGCCGTCGCCGAGCAACTCGTTGCGTCGCTGCCCGGCTCGGTCGATCGGGCGACGCAAACGCTGTCGTCCGTCGAGCGCGATCAGGCCCGACTGACCGACGAATTGAATGAGCGAATTACGGCGCTCGAGCAGCGTAGCGACGGCGTTCAGGCCGTGTGCAGGGAAATCGACCAGAGGCTCGGTTCTTTGGACCGCATGGAAACCGCGTCAAGGCGTGCCGAGGCGATCGAGGCGCGTTTGAGTGCATATGCGGAACAACTGGCGGAGAAGGCGGAACATGCCCAGGAACGCATCGCACTGCTCATGACCGGCATGGATGCGGGAGAGAACGTCCACGTCAAGCTCGAAACCATGGTCAGAAAGGTTTCCGCGTTCGTCGAAGAGACGGACCGCGGGATCGACCAACGGCAACGGAGTCTACAGGAAACAATCGATCAAGCCGCAAACCTCGCCACGAGCGGCGTCGAAGATCGGCTAACGGCCTTTCGCGATCGCCTGAATGTGGAATTCGACAACGTGGAGCACGCGCATCGACCGAAGATCGACAACGCGCTGACCCGGGTTCAAGACCAACTCCGCGCACTCGAGTCAAAAGCCAACGCGCTTGAAGAGCGTGCCGAAGAATCCGCGGCTGATGCACGAAAGAAGTTCCAGCAGACCATTCGCGAGTTTGGACAGGCTCAATCCCATGCCATCGACGAGATCATCCAAGCGAAACGCGCCCGGTTGGATGAGTTGACCGAGGAATTCGAGGCACGCACGCAGTCGTTCGACAGCGCCGTCGAATCGCGTTGCGCCGAACTACAAAACGGTCTCGAGAGTCTCGAAACCCGCCACCGGGGATTCCTCGAGGA
>JADFHG010000290.1 GCA_022567365.1 Planctomycetota bacterium
AGCGGCCACCCCCTGTGGCGGCCGTTGGAAGTTCGTGAGCATTTCGCGTGCCCACGTCCGCCGCGGGGGGCGGACGCTACGTTGCGGCTACCGTGCGCTTGCGAAAGAACTGCTGAACACGTACCAAAGCCAATAGTCCGTGCGTCAAGTGGCGACGGGCCGGCCCGCTTGCGGGTGCCCGTGCCCCATGATTGGGATTGAATGGTCCACCGGGCGATCAGTGTCTACGAGCGACATCAAAGAGATAGGTAACGATTAGGGATACCCAAGAAGGAGAACCGTTATGAAGATCGTTGCACATTCGGTCTGGCTGGTCGCGGTCGTCATCGCGACGGGTGACGTTCAACATGTCCGTGCGGCCGACTGGCCCAACTTTCGCGGACCCAATCATGACGGCATCGTCCGCGGCGCGGGGATCAAGCCCGAGCGGGACGAACCCCTCGAGCTCGTGTGGGAGCGCGACGTAGGCTCGGGGTTCAGCTCGTTCGCCTGCGTCGGCGACCGAACCTATACGGCCGGCAGCACCGACGGACGGCAGGTGCTATATTGTCTTGATTCCGCGAACGGAAACGTCGTCTGGAAGAAGCCCTTCGAGAAGCAATTCGAGGATGCGCAAGGCGCTGACGGACCACGAGCCACACCAACGGTCGACGACGGGCGGGTCTACATGCTCGGCGCGCACGGGAAGCTCCTCTGTTGTGATGCAAAGACCGGCGATGAGATCTGGAGCCAGCAATTCAGCCACACACCCCAATGGGGCTATAGCGGTTCGATTCTGATCGAGGGAGAGCTCGCGATCGCTTCGGCCGGTCGATCCGACGGCTCGCTCGTCGCGTTTGACAAGAAAACAGGGCGTAGGGCATGGGGCGTGGGCAAGGATCCGGTCGGATATGCGACCCCCTATCCGTTCACGTTCGGCGGCAAGCGCTACATCGCCGGATTCCTTGGTGATTCGGCGTTGATCGCCGACGCCAAGACGGGTCGCGAGGTATGGCGAATGGAGTGGGAAACGGATTGGTACGTCAACGCCGCCGCGCCTATTTTCAGCGACGGCCATCTGTTCTTCTCGTCCGGCTATCAGCACGGGTGCATTCTGCTGAAGCTCACCGCGTCCGGTGATCGACTCGAGAGCGAAATCGTCTGGCAAAGCAAGGCGCTGCGCAACAAGTTCCAGTCCTGCGTACTCGCAAATGGTCATCTATACGCGAGCGACGATACGGCGCTGAAATGCGTCGAGTTTCTCACCGGCAAGAGCCGCTGGACCGAACCCCGCGCGAAGCACGGTACGGTGGTGTTGGTGGACGACCATTTGCTGTTCTTGAACCAAAGTGGCCGGCTTCAGATTGCAGCGGCCACACCCGACGGATTCGAGCCCCTCACGACCGCGGAAATCCTGACCGGCAGATGCTGGACGGTGTCGGTCGTGCATGATGGAAAACTCTACGCGCGCAACCTTACCCGACTCGTCTGTTTCGATCTGGCCGGCTAATCGAGGCGGTGATCCATGGGTCGGGAAGGCACGACATCGGCGACCACAGCGTGGTCGGCCGCGCGGGAGCAAGCGAGTTTCTGGACACGTCGCCCCGGCTAACGATAATGGCGACGGCGCGTTGGAGACCGAAACGTGGTCGCCACTGCGAGCGTGGCATCCTGGTGTAGTTTGTCACGCTGTCCGCATCTTATCCGAACCGCGACCGTAAGGAGCCGCGCAAGAATAACTGGTTCAATCGGCACGACCGTCATTCTGAGCGCAGCGAAGAATCTCGCGAGAATTGCAGGTGAGATCCTTCGCTTCGCTCAGGATGACGACCCGGAAAACGGTCCGGTTATTTCTGCACGGATCCTAAGGGAGCGGACCAAGGAATCCGCTCCCTTTCGGTCGCGGTTCGGTTGGCGAAATCGTCGGCAATGATGAAACGCTACACTAGATCGAGGCGCCCTTGCCGCCACAAGCTTGGCGGTCTTGCCCCGATCAACTTGTAAGAAAGAGACGAAGCATGAATCCACGAACAGTCCCAACATGTGCCGCCGCGGTTCTCTTTGCAGCATGCTCAGCGGCATTCGCCGGTTCCGGCGGGGCGACCGCACCACATCCGCTCATGGGCGTGCTCGCGGATGAGCTCACGTATTCCATGGACAACCTGGTCGCGCCGGATGGATCCAAGCCGTACTACCTCGCGTACACCGTCTATGACGATTCCCGAGCCCGTGTCGCGGCGACCTTGGGCGCCTTGACGACGGACGAAGACAACCGGAGCCGAAAGCTCAACATCGACATTCGCGTGGGTGACTACAAGATCGACAACACGCACCAGCTTCGCGGCATGGGGTCGTCGCGCGAGTGGGGCAGCGGAAACCTGCCCGTCGCCGTCGAGGACCATCCCGACTCGATTCGCCACGCACTTTGGTACTACACCGATCGCCAGTTCAAGGAGGCCGCGAAACGACTCGCCAAGGTCAAAACGAACCTCAAGGTCAAGGTCGAGGAGGAGGACAAGTCCGACGATTTCTCGCATGAAGAGCCCGAGGTGTTCCACGAACCCGCCGGCTCGTTAAAGTTTGATCGCGACGCGTGGGTGGCCGCCGTTCGGCGCGTCTCCGCGATTGCCCGTGAGTTTCCCACGGTGTATTCCTCGTCCGTCGGTGTCAGCGGACTGACGATCAACCGATATATGGTGACAAACGAAGGCACCAGACTCCAGACGACCGCTTCACGCTTCCGCGTCACCATGACCGCGGCCACCAAGGCCGAAGACGGCATGGACCTCAGCCAGTTTTCGGATTTCAACTCGGCGACGCACGACGGGCTCCCGAACGTCGATGAAATCGAAACCGCTTTTCGGCGCGTCCTCGAGACCGTCGTCGCGCTGCGCAGCGCACCGCTCGCGGAACCCTATATCGGACCGGCCATCCTGCGCAACCGTGCGAGCGGCGTGTTCTTTCACGAAATCTTCGGCCATCGCATCGAAGGACATCGCCAGAAAGACGTGACCGAAGGACAGACGTTTACCAAGAAGATCGGCCTATCGGTGCTTCCCGAATTCATCAGCGTCTACGACGATCCGACGATCAAGCGGATCGGAGAGATCGACCTTCGCGGTCATTACAGCTTCGACGACGAGGGCGTGGTCGCGTCGCGTGTCGCCTTGGTTGAAAACGGCGTATTGAAGACGTTTCTGCTGTCGCGAAGCCCGGTCAAGGGCTTCCCGAAGTCGAACGGCCACGGTCGTCGGCAACCGGGCAACGCGGTCGTATCACGGCAGGGCAACCTCATCGTCGAATCCACCAAGGCGATTCCGTTCGACGATCTCCGCGGTATGCTTGTCGAGGAGTGCAAACGGCAGGACAAACCGTACGGGCTGCTGTTCGAGGACATCTCGGGGGGGTTCACGACGACGTCGCGGTCGGGGCCTCAGGCGTTCAAGGTCTTGCCGGTCGTCGTTTATAAGATCTTTCCGGACGGGCGCCCGGACGAGTTGCTCCGCGGTGTGGACGTCGTCGGTACGCCGCTTTCATGCTTCGAGAAGATCGTCGCAACCGGCGACGACGTGGGCGTGTTCAACGGATCCTGCGGCGCCGAGTCGGGATGGATACCCGTTTCGGCGATTTCACCGAGCATCCTCGTCTCCACAATCGAGATAGAGAAACGCCAGCGTTCCCAATCGCGCCCGCCGATCCTCGATCCGCCGTTCGGGCTGGAGCCGTGATCGGCGCGTTCTTCCCGCTGGTGCCTCCTATGGAGAGGCGATTGCCCCTTGACACGCCGACCGCCGTGGTGGACTCCCCCACCTCGTTTCGAGGTGGGGGAGACGATGATCCACGCGCTGGCGGTTGCCCGTGTTGCATCATCCAGCCCCCACCTTCAGCGAAGGCGCCGTAGCCGCAGCCGAATCGAGTTCGTGGCGGCCTGTCGCGCGGATCGCCACTGCCGGTGGGCTGTCATTCGGAGGACGGGCACGTGAAGAGAAAGAGTGTCTGGATCATCGCCGTTGTTGCCCTCTTCCTGGCGGGGCTGGGAGTCGCGCTTGTGCGGCTCGGCGTGCAGGAGCGGAGGGCTGCCAACCAATTGTGGAAAGAATACGCGGACGGACTGCGTGCGGCCGGCGAGCCGGTGACCATGGCGGATGTGGAACGACTCCGGCCGGTGGTGCCGCCGGAAGTGAACGGGGCACTCATCATAGAAGGACTTGTGAAGGAACTCGGTCAACTCGATGACGACGATACCGCGGGTGTAGCCTTTTTCGACGAGAGCTTGCGTAAGCGCAAAGCGTGGACGGAAGTGCTGGGTGTCCCGCTTGGACCGTCGCGAACCTTTCTGGCGTCCCACGCGGCGGTCCTAAAGAGCCTACAAGGTCTCGCGAAATCCGAGGGTGGCAGACTCACCGTATCCTACGACACCGGGAAGGATAATCCTTCTGAGATAATGCTGCCCAGCATCCGAGAATGGCGTCAAGCGAGTAGGCTACTGCAACTGGAAACGCTCATCGCTGCCCACGATAACGAACTCGCGCGTGCGGTTGAGGCCATTGGCCTCCAGGGTAAACTCGCCGCGACGCTCCAAGCCGAGCCGAATCTCATAAGCCGATTGGTCCAAATCGCTATCGATAACGAAACCGTCGATTCGCTCGAGGGGCTGATGCGACTCTCACGGTTGGACGGGCAACGCACGCAGATGCTCGAAAGAGTTGTAGCGTGTCGCTTGATGCAAAGTAGCTTGAAGGCGAGCTTTTTCCTTGAACGAGCGTATTTTCTGACGATTTGCAACGGACTTGCTGAACGACGGATCGAATGGTCGGACGTGTCGGGTGAAGAGCAGTTTCGAATGTCGCTTCCGCAGATACGCAGGAATCAAGTAGACGGAGCGAAGTGGTACGACGAGCTGGTAGATGCGGCCGATGAGCAAACCGCCGTCCTTAGTGTGGTTCGCCGCATTGATAGCGACATGGTCGAAGCGGCCGGGTCCATGTCAAAGCGTTGGGGAAGTCACAGAATCGTGCTCACCCTGATGCCAAGTTTTGGTCGGGCCGTGGAAATTCATCTCTCGTGCATTGCTCGGCTGCGATGTGCCCAAATCGGGCTGGCCGCCGACCGTTTCCATCAAGAACGTGGCCGGTTTCCCGTGGGCGGCGAGGAACTGGTGCCGGACTATCTTCAGTCCGTTCCCGTTGACCCGTTTTCGAATAGCCCACTTCGATTCGTAGAAACGAAAGACGGTCTCGTGGTGTATTCGATTGGCGAGAAGCTGGTTGATGACGGAGGCAGCCGAA
>JADFHG010000291.1 GCA_022567365.1 Planctomycetota bacterium
GAGTTTCCTCCGAGCCGCGGGCTTCAGCCCGCGCGGTGCCACGAAATTGCGTAGCCGTTGCGGTATTTGCAACTCCGCGCAGGCTGAAGCCTGCGGCTCAGGTAGTCGCGGAACTTATCAAACACGCTACTACACCGTCCCCGCCGAGTTGGACTCCGTGGGGTGCCCTTTTCGGACCCACTCGTTCAACCCGCCCTTCATGCTTCGCACGTTGCGATAGCCCATCGACTTTAGGTAGAGGACCGCGCTCTTGGAAAACTTACCGATGCCGCAAAGCATGACGATCGACGCGTCGCGGTCGTCAGGAAGCTCGCCCATACGGTTGGGCAGATCCTCTTCGGGGATGTTCACGGAGCCCGCGATGCGCATCTCGCCGTACATGTCGGGCGAACGAATGTCGATGACCACCGGGCGGTCCGGCTCCTGCAACTGGCTATGCAGATCCTTGACCCGGATCGTGTCGTAGCGGTTCTTGAGGTTTTCGATCATCGCACCGAGGAACTGTTCCTTCTTGGTCGGACCGCCCCCTTCGTCCTTCTTGTCCGGGGGACATATGTGGGGGAAGTGCCGCTGGAAGGACGAAGCGTACTTGAACACGTTGTCCGGAAAGACCACGACCACGAGCGTACCCGGCTCGTCCGCGATTGCCCGCAGCGCGCCGACCAGCGCCATGCCCGAACTCGGACCGGCGATAATGCTCTCTTCCCGGTTGAGGCGCAGGCACATGTCGAATGCTTCGCGGTTGATCACCTCGACCTCGTCGTCGCAGAGCTCCGGTCGATACAGCTTGGTTTGCTGAAGTTGCGAGCGGCTTCGCACACCGGGTATGTCGTGCCCCTCTTCCGGATAGACGCCGATGAGCTTGCTGCTCGGGTTCTTCTCCCTGAGAAACATGCCCGTCCCGGTGATCGTGCCGCATGTGCCCAGCCCGGCGACCAGGTGTGTTACCTTACCTCGAGTCTGCCGCCAGATTTCCGGTCCCGTCGTGCGATAGTGGGCGCCGACGTTGGCCTCGTTCTCGTACTGGTTGAGCATGACGAAACCGGGCTGGGTCTTGGCCACATCCGCCGCGAGGGCGATCGCCCCTTCCGGTGCGCCGGGCGCGGGACAAAGCGAGTCGTCGAGTTCGATGACGTCGCTGCCGAAAAACCGAAGCACCGTTCGCTTTTCGAGCGGAATCGCGGCCGACAGCGTCGTTTGAAGGGCGTAGCCCTTTGCGTTGCCGATCATCGCCAGCGCCAAGCCCGTGTTGCCCGAGGTCGCCTCCACGAGCCGGTTGCCCTCAACGAGGACGCCCCGCTCCTCGGCGTCGCGCACCATGTGGTCCGCGATACGGTCCTTGATCGCCCCGAACGGGTTGTACCATTCGAGCTTCGCGTATACCCGCGCATGCTCGAACGGCACGACCTTGTTGAGGCGCACCAACGGCGTCGGGTTCTCCTCGCTGGAAAGAAGACCGATAATCGAATCGTATACCCGCAGTGTGTGGTCATTCATCATGTACGTGTTCACCGCTACAGCACGACTCACGTGCCTCGACGGAATAACCGCTAACAGCCTGTTGAAGAAGTGTGGGACGGGCTAATAGCCCGTCCTATCACCGGCTATTAGCCGGTGCCACACCTGTTTTCGCCGGTTGAAAAACGGCGCCACACCTACAGATCAGACTTTTTCAACGGGCTGTTAGGCCCCAAGCTGGGCGTGCGGGTGCTTTTTGTGCGCGGAAGCGTTCCCCGTTCTCGCGGTTGCGCTGTTCGCAACACCGTCGGCGCGCCGTACAGCGACCGTGATGACGTTTCCAATCGCGGGTTGGGCGAACGACAAGGCGGACCAACCCAAACGTGTTCCGAGGCGAAATCGCCGCTGGTCGGCGACTTCGCGCGTGTTTACTTGGCGGCTTCGAATCGCTCGAGCCGCTCGCGGACGTCGTCGGGAACTGTGCCGTCGCCGATGAGTTCGATCACCTTGCGTTGCAGTCTGGCGGCTTCGGCGCGGGCACCGGTCTCGAACTTGGCCAGCGCTAGAGTATCGACGTACATCCAATTATCGCCGCCGTCGATCTCATCGCAACGCTCCGCCGCGGCGAGGGCAAGGTCGTCGTAATTGCCTTTCATGGCTTCGTCGGTGAGAAGCTCCCACGCGAAGTTGTTGAGCAACCCCTCTTCATCGGCCGCTTTCTCGACGAAGTACCGCCCCACGGCGACCGCCGCCTTCACGTCTTTCTTGCAAGTGGCGAGTATCTTGAACTTGGTCGACAGATGGGCGGGCTCGTCGGGTTCCGCGGCAATCGCAAGGTCCACCGCCTCGATCGCAAGGTTTGTGCAACGATCGGCCCTTTTGGGATCGGCGAGCACGCGCGCGAACCGCGCCAGGTCGGAGGCGTTGTCCCCAAGATGTTTGATCGCTTTTTCGGCAAACGCGATGGCGTCGCCTTCCCTGCCGACGGTGGCCAGGACGCGGAAATTGGCGATCGCCGTCTGCATACTCTCGGGGTCGAGGCGCATCGCCCGCTTGATTGAATCGAGCGCAAGCGCGTTGAAACCGTGCTTGTCGTCCTCTCGCACGAATGCTTGCGCGTATGAGGCCAACGTTGCGGCATTGTCGCCCGCGAGCGCGAGCGCCTTCTTTGCCGCGGCGAGCGCTTCGGTCGGTTTGCCCAACTCGTCCGCGAATGTGCGGAACTTGGTCATGTGTGGGCTGGCGGACGTCGGCTCGAGCGCGATCCACGCGTCGGCCAATCTGATGCGCGTTTCGTGGTCACCGGCCCGCAGTGCATCCCACATCTTGTCCCGGATTGTCGAAACGACGGCGGCCGTCCGGATGTCGAACCCGCCCGACACGACTTTGTCGAGCACCTCCTCGAGCGAACCCATGGGATGCCCGATCCATGCGACCCGACCTGACTTGTCGATGACAAACGAAGTTGGAATCCCCCCCTGACCGGCTGCCTTCATGAACGCGTCGTAGGTCTTGCCCTCCTTGTCGAACGCGACCGTGAAGCCCATCTTGTCGCCCTGCTCGGCGACGAATTCCTCGACCATTTGGAGCGTGTTGCCCTCGTCGAACTTGGTCACGGCGACAAAGGTCACGCCCTTGTCGCGGAAGCGCTGCTGGAGTTCGGTGAGATGTGGGATTGCCGCCACGCACGGTCCACACCACGTCGCCCAGAATTCGACAACGACGACACCCTTGTCCTTCGTAGCCTCGACGTCGACGGGCGCACCCTTGACCCATTTGGTCACGTCGAGCGACGGTGCGGCATCGCCGATGTGCAACTCATGCGCCCGCGCCGAAGCGGCAAGCGAGCATGCAACGACCATTGCGAAACAGACGATTCCTCTTCTCATAACGGCGGCTCCATTATCGTTTGCGGCAGCGTTCGGAGATGATCCCGCGGATCGGTCCTGATCCTCCGTTCGGATCGCATGTCCCGGTGACGAACCGGACAGTTCGCGCGGCGAACTCGGTCTGTGCGCACGCGAAATCGATCCCACGCCAATGTAGTCGATCGGTCGCTCGCGTGTCAACACAAAGGCACTAGGATCCGCCAATGTGTGTAAACTTGTAGGCTGCCGTGGCGGATCGGGATTGGCAGCATTGGTATGCACCACGGCAATCGCCGCCCGAAGACCTCCAAGAAAACAAACGGGCCGAGTCGCAGGCTCGAGGCGGCGCGACCGACCCCCCTCGTCAGTACGTGCGAGTGCGAAGAGACTTCGGCATCGCGCGGCCTGCGGCCTGGTATGTGCGTAGCGCGTCGGGGCCGCCCCCTGCGGCGGCCGCAAAAGTTCGGCAGCGTTTCGCATGCCCACGCCCGCCACGGGGGGCGAACGCTACCGTGCGTTGGCGGAACAACCGCCACGCACGTACGCGGCCCGCGAATCGCGCTCGACGCATGGAGGGGACATTCAGGACGCCCTCGACCAATGACGGCCAACGGCGAAACCGACCGGCCCACCCACGACGGATCCGTCGGAAACACGCATGGTTGGCGCGCCGGCTTGCGCCCGAAACCGTTCAACGGGATCGCGGCCTCCTTCGCACAGCCTTTATCGGCCTCGACCGGTCGGCCATTTCCGCCTGCGTATCCTACACTTTAGGCGAAAGACCGCAGTCGTCGGCAAACCCGTGTCGGATCGGCGCTACCTCTCCGCGGGGTTTGCGAATCTCGGGCGTGCGTCCGATCGCGGCGAGTCGTCGTCGATGGAGGATCCGGAATGGAAACCGCTGAACTGTTGCAGCTAACAGAGAAGGCGATCGCTCGATTGCTCAATCGCCGCACGCTCAACGGACGCGACGGCGAATCCGCGCGTCGACGAGCGATCCCGCGTTGGCCGTTCGCGGGGACCGTCGAGCTGTGGATCCCCGGAACGGAAGTCGTCGAGGAGCTGATCCTGGCAACCTGCGACAACATGGGTTTGGGCGGAATGGCCATCCGTTGCGACGAGCCCCTCATGCCGGGCACGGAATACGCGGTTGCGATTCATCACCCGGAGGTAAGCTTCCAAGGACGGGCGGTGGTCTGCCACTGTCGCAACATCGACGACGGTTTCTACGTCGGACTCGAGTTTATCTTCGACAAGACGTAGTCTACCACTTCGCTTCATCGGGCGCGCTGCTTGCGGGCAGCGGGTTTCAGCCCGCGCGCATTCGCAATCCTCCCTGACGTTCCACTCCCGCGATGCGCGGAATACCCAAACGGGAAATGCTCTAACCGGCGGTGCGCTGCTCGCCGACGGTGCTCACGATCATACGAACGGCCTCTTCGATCTCCGCGTCCGTGGTATAGCGTCCCACGCTCAGGCGAATACTGCCAACCGCAAGGTCCGCGGGTACGCCCATCGCGGTCAACACGGCGGACGCTTTCCCGCCCGCCCCGTGGCACGCGGCGCCGGCGGACGCGCAGAGTTCGGGCATCGCCGCAAGCAATTCCGGAGCGATGCATCCGCGGAAGCCCACACACAGGGTATTGGGCAGTCGTCGTCGCTCATGGCCGTGCAGCACGACCGCGTCGCCCAGCCCGTCGCGAAGCCCCTGCCACAGGCGATCTCGAAGGGCTTCAGTGCGTTGGTCGTTCGTTCGGTCCTTGGCGAGCTGTGCGGCGGCGCCCAGACCCACCAGCGCGGGCACCGGCTCCGTCCCCGCGCGCCGGCCGTTTTCGTGACCCGCGCCGTGGTGCAGCGGTTCGAGCTGGACACCCTTGCGGATGAACAGCGCGCCGATGCCTTGAGGGGCGTAGATTTTGTGTCCGGCGATCGAGAGAA
>JADFHG010000292.1 GCA_022567365.1 Planctomycetota bacterium
TCGTCGTGGAAAACAGCCTGGTCAAACCGGGTGACTATCGCCGGGTCAACCTGGCGTTCTTCACGCTCAACGGTGCGGTCAGCCTGGTGCTGGCGGCGGCCGCGATCGCCGATGTCCTCCTTCTCTAGGGCAAGGATCGTTGTTGTGTGACGCCCGTCCCCCGTGGCGGACGCAGAGTTCATGAGGGTTGCTGAGCTTTCGCACGCTGCACACAAACAGCCGACGCTCCAGTGAATGGTCACACGTCGTTTTGCGGTTTGACAGAATCGAGCGCGAGCCGAGCGAACGTGCAAATCCCGCTCCCTCACGTTCGCGGTTCGGATTGGGGCCACTCCCTGACGGTCGCGGTTCGGATTGGGGCCACTCCCTGACGGTCGCGGTTCGGAAAGAGCCGGCCATGTAACCAACGGGATCAAGGTTGACGATGCACCAGCCAGCGTCACCATCGCGATCGGTCCGCCGTGCGGCCTGTGGTCATCGCGGCGCCACTATCCTACAATGCCGCTCATGGGTGTCGTTCTCGAAGTCCGCGATTTGGTCAAGGTGTATCCCACCGACGGCGTGCCGGTGCGCGCGCTCGACGCGATATCGCTCTCGGTCGAAAAGGGCGAGTTCGTCGCGATCATGGGGGCCAGCGGCTCGGGCAAGAGCACGCTTCTTCACTTGATGGGGGGTCTCGACCAGCCGACCGCCGGATCGATTCACATCGAAGGCAACGACATCCTCGCCATGAACGACAAAGAGCGCACGCTCTTCCGCCGGCGAAGGATGGGCATCATCTTTCAAGCGTACAATCTCATCCCGACGCTCGACGCAATCGAAAACGTCGCGCTCGTGACCATGATCGACGGTAGCGACACCGCACACGCCATGGAAAAAGCGGCGGCGCTGCTCGAGCGGGTGGATCTCGGCCATCGCATGCGCCACCGCCCGCAGGCGTTGTCCGGCGGCGAGCAACAGCGCGTGGCCATCGCGCGGGCGATGATGAACGATCCGGCGGTGGTCCTCGCCGACGAGCCGACCGGAAACCTCGATTCACAACATGCCCAGGCTATCTGGCGCCTGCTGGCCGCGCTTTCAAAAGACCGCGACTGTACCGTGGTCGCGGTGACCCACGAGTCGACCGGAGCGACCTTCGCCGACCGGGTCGTCATGCTCAAGGATGGGCGGGTCGTTGACACTGTCACGCCCGGTGGAGAACAAGATGCGTCGATGGTGGCAGCTCGGTACGCGCAACTGGCGAGTTAATCCGGGTCGATGTGCGGCCGCCGTCACCTCCATCGCCCTCGGCGTCGCCACCGTCGTCGTGATGACCAGCCTATACGAGACGGCGCGCCGCGCGATCCAAGCCGACGTCGTCAGCCGATGGCTCGGGGCCGCGCACCTGTCCATCAACCCGCCCGGCGCCCACCACGGGCACTTGGACGTTTCGCTCGCCGATGACATCGCCGCGCTCGAGGGCGTCGAGCGGGTGACCGCCCGGCTTCAGCGCCGCATGTACTACGTAGACATGGAACGCGACGTCGAACTCGTCGGCAAGGACGTCTGGTGGATCGACGGGATCGGCATCAACCCCGAAACCGAGGCGCACTTTCGCACGTTCCCTAACCTTACCGGCCGGATGATCCGTTCGGGCGAGCGCGGCGTGGCAATCATGGAGCGCCCCGTCGCGAAGAAATGGGGCATCGAACTCGGCCAGGAGATCGCGGTCGCACGCAATCAGGGCGGCGCTCGAACGATGCTCACCGTCATCGGTCTGATCGACAGCGAGCGAATCGCGGACTTTCAGCAGCCCAACGTCTTCATGGCGATCGAAGACGCCCAACAGATCGTGAAACAGCCCGCGACCGCATCCGCGATCGACGTCATGCTGCACGACACTTCGCCGGATTCCCTGGAAAAAGTCCGTACCGCCGTCGAGGAGGTCATCCGTCGGCGGCACGAACCGCACAAGGTCGAGTCCGCCGCCGCCCGATACGCGTTGCTCGAAGAGGCCGATCGTTTGACGCGCTTTGCTTTGATGCTCACGGCGATGGTCGCCCAGCTTACGGCGTTTTTCATCATTCTTACGACCATGGGCGTGAGCCTTTTCCAACGCCAGGGGTTGATGGGCGTCATGCGCTGCATCGGGTTCACACGGGGACAACTGTCCACGTTGCTGCTGGCGGAGTTGGTCCCGCTCGGCGCGGTCGGCACCATGCTCGGACTGGCGATGGGCGTTGGGGTGATGCTCGGGCTGCCGCATGTGGTCGGCGACGGTTCGCAGACGATGTATTTCAGCCAATGGGGCATGGTTCTCTCGGCGGTCAGCGGTTTCGCAACGACAATGCTGAGTGCTGCCGCGCTGCTCTTTCAGGTGGGGCGCGTCACACCGATGGCGGCCGTCACGAATCAGGCGCGCGCTCCCCGCATGCGGTACGTCGTCATCTGCGCCGTGGTCGGTGTCGCGCTCATCGCCGCCTACGAGGGGATCATTCGCAACATCGCACGCACCAACTCCGTCGAACCCATCGACGCGATATTCAGCGTGCTCACCGCGTACGGCGGTTACGTCTTGATCGCACCCGCCCTGGTCTTGCTCATCGGTCGCCCCACGGTCCGTGCCGTGGGTTGGCTCATGGGCCTTCGCGGCAAGCTGACCGACGGAGAGTTCGTGCGTGCGCCCTGGCGCAGCGCGGCCGTCTGTTGGATGCTTATGGTCGGCCTGTCGCTCATTGTCTACGTGGCGGTTTGGGCGGAGACGCTCGTGGGCGTGTGGGATTTTCCGGCGCAGCTTCCCGAGACGTTTGTCTGGTCGTCCCGATACGTGGGGACCAGCGCGGTCGAGCGCGTGCGCGCCCTGCCGGTTGTGACCCGATGCTCGATCATCGCCGACATCGACTGCGAAATCGTGAACAAACGGGTGGAGCGAAAGTCGCTGAGCGCGAAGCTTATGGATCGGTTGCTCGCGCAGTTCACCCGCCCCGTCTTTGTGACGGCCGACCCCGGTGACATACTCTCCATGCTCGAGCTTGATTTCGTCGAAGGCAGCCTCGAGGATTCGTTGGCGAAGCTCGATGCGGGAGGCCACGTACTAATCCCTACGCAGGCAGCCCATAATCACAATTTGCACCTCGGAGACACAATCACGATTCGGATCAAGGGTCGTACCGCGGATTTCACGATCGCCGGTGTGGTGCAGTCGCCTGCCTTGGACATGGCCGTGAGTTTCTTTCAAGCCACCAGCTATATGGAGTTCGCGGCTGCGAGTGCGGTCCTCGGCACCCGATCCGACATGCAGGAGAAGTTCGGTCTTGACTACGTGTCGATGTTCATGTGCGACTTGGACCTCGCCGAAACCGCACCTCCCCCGGGATTCGGATCAACCGATCTACCCGACCATACGGATTCGCGCATGATGGCGCGCGCCGTGCTCGATTGGGCGGATCATCTTCCGAACGAACAGGCCCTCATCGACGACATGGCGGCTCACCTTCGCGCCCTTGTGGACGACAACGTGGCGTTGCCCTCTGCGATCGAGGCCGAGCTTCGGCGCTTCGCGCTCGCCGTGCGATACCTGTCATGGCGTTCGGACCGCTACAGCGCCGAGGAAAACTGGGCGGCCCTTCGCGAGCGCCTCGCGCTGCTCAACATCGCCCACGCCATGGACCGCCCCGACGCGATCATGGGATCGCTCCGCCGTCTCAAGCACGCGGTGGAGACGAGCATTCGTCATGCCACCGTGGTGTTCACGTGGATCCCCTCAATCGCCCTCGCCGTGGCCGCCATCGGCATCGGCAATCTCATTATGGTAAGCGTGCACGCCCGATCGCGGCAGATTGCCGTATTGCGGGCCGTCGGCGCGACCAAGTCTCAGATTCTCCGCCTCGTCTTGGCGGAGGCCGTCGCATTGGGATTCGTGGGGAGCATTATCGGGCTGACCCTCGGGCTCCATCAGGCGCGCAGCGAGGCCATCGTCGTTGGCGCCATCACGGGGTTTCAGCCACGTCTCACCATCCCCTACGCGACGATCGCGGCGGGTGTGGCGTTGACCGTGGGTGTGTGCCTGATTGCCGGAATCGGCCCCGCGTGCCGGGCCGCGCGCAATAATATCGTCGCCGCCATGCAGACCACGTGACCGATCCGCCAATGCGCGGGCATAGGACCCGGCAAGCCCTACGCTACCGGAATGCATGCCGGTCCTTTATCGGTCCTGTGGATCGCTTCTCCCTCTAAGAAACACACCCGTTCCCCGCGTAATGTATGCTTTATGCGAGCCGCTACCGTGGGATTGTGATATTCGACGGGAGTTCTTGTCGCGGCGAGTGGAGAACCCCCGCGGCGCGGAGCGGCGTTGGATGTACTCCCATAGGGCGGGCGGCTCGATATCGCAACGCCTGGGAGCAATGTGGGCTGGACCTCGCGAGAGCGCGGCATTCAACCGGAGGCCGTTATGGCATCCATACAAGCGAACGACGAATCAGACAAACCGCGCGGAACCGGCGGCCACAAGCGTCGACTCTACTTGATCAACCCCGCCTTCCAGTGGAAGTACACCATCGCGATCGTCCTGAGCGTCCTGATCGTGTCGTCGTTTATGAGCATCATACTGTTCGGTGTGCTCAACGACCAGGCGCGCGCCCGCGTGCTCGACCCGATGTCCGCGACCGGGTGGCGAATCACCTTGACGATTCTCATCTCCGGAGCGACCTTTGCAGCCATCATGGCGGGCGCGCTCGGGATATGGAGTTTGTTCATGACGCATCGAATCAGCGGACCCATGTTCGTGCTCAATCGCAACCTCGAGGTGCTCGGCAAGGGCCGTTTCCCGACCCACCGACCTCTGCGAAAGAAGGATGAGTTCAAAGAGATCCACGAGACGTTTTGGCGCGCCGTGCTCGCAATCCAAAACCGCAAGAAAGCGGACCTGACGGCGCTTGGCGATATCCTCGGGGCCATAAGAGAGGTGGCCACCGTCGAGGATTCCGACCGTCACAGCGCGCTTGCGGCCCTCGCCGTCCGCGTCGAAACGATGCGCGACGAAACCGCTCGGGCGCTCGGCGTCGACCGCGCCGAGCTTGACGGCTCCGACGGTAGCGACGCGACGTCGTTTGTAGAAACGGATCAAACCGTGCCCGCTGCGTACGACCCCTCCCAAGAATAAATGGATTCCGGCACTAGTGCTTTGTCACGGCTCAGAATTTGGGTTATCTTGCCTTCTTGTTCTTGACGTTTCGGAAGACAAGGAGGTTTCCCGATGCAGAAGAAGTACAT
>JADFHG010000293.1 GCA_022567365.1 Planctomycetota bacterium
AGCTGGGAGTCGATACAATGCGAACGGGGTGGATCTCAACCGGAACTGGGGAGGACCGGGCAGCGGGCAGAATCCGTTTTCGCAGCCGGAAACCGCCGCCATGCGAGACCTCTTGGAGGCACAAACGAACATCCGAGCCCATGTCGACTTGCATTCCTATGGATACATGATCCTTTGGCCCTGGGGACACACATGCGTGCTTGCGATCGACAATGGCACGTTCGATCTCGTCGGCGACGCGATGGCCGAAGAGATTCTGGCGGTGAACGGCACGGAGTACCCGCTTCGCGGTCCCGTTTGCTCGACGATCTACCCGGTAAACGGCGGGTCGGTCGATTACAGCTATGGTGATCTCGGCCTGTGGGCGTACGGGTTCGAGATCGGCTACAACTGCTACATGCCGCCTCCTGAAATCGTACCGATGAGCCAGGACATGCTCGCGGCGCTCGGCTACCTATCCTCCTGGGTATTGGACTGTGACGACGACGGGATCTCCAACACTCAAGCGATCGCGAACGGAACCAGCCAAGACGCAAATCAGAATGGGATTCCCGACGAGTGCGAGGCCCTCCTGATCGTCTCGAGCGAGCCGCCCGACGGTGCGATCGACGGCCGGCAGCCGAGTCAACCGGACGGAAGCGATGTGGCGGGGTGGGATTCGCTCTTTCTCACGTTTACCGGAAACACCGAGGCACTCGGTCCAGAAGACTTTACCATAACGACCGACCCTCCTGGTCAGGCGCCGAGTGTAACGGACGTAACCGCACTTGACGGAGGGGCGGTGCTTCAGTTCAACCAGATCATCCCTTTGACGGCTTGGACGATGGTCACGCATGAGGCGAGCGGTTCAAACGTTCGAATCGGATACTTGCCGGCCGACGCGAACAACGACAGGATCAGTAACGCCAGCGACGTGCTGTTTGTGATCGACGTACTAAACGGCGTGGTCGATCCGGCACCTGCGGCGTATCAAACCGACTCCGACCGGAGCGGTGCGACCAATGCGAGCGACGTCCTCCGCGTCATCGACCTGCTCAACGGCGCGGGTGAATACGACGTGTGGCTCGGCGCGTCCCTGCCCGAATAAGCGGATTTGTTATTGTTCGTCTACGAGCCCCGATGTTTGAAAAGAGCATCGGGGCTACGCGCATCATTGCACCCGGCTGAGTTTCGAGCCGGGGTAGTAATGGCGAAGGATTTCGCCGGCCTTCTTTCCCGCCAGCGCCTGCCCCTGCATCCCCCACTGACAAAGCCCGACGCCGTGTCCGAATCCCCGGCCATCAGCAAAACGAACCTCCCCGGCGTCGATCGTCACCGTGAACTCAGAGCTCTTGAGCACGCGCGCCCCGATCGCCAGTCGAAGCGTTTCGGCGGGGACAACGTGCGATCGGCCGTCGGAATCCTCCACGCGGAACGCCAAGGCACGACCGGCGGCCGTCCGCTCGCTCGCCGCAATTGACCTGATCCTGGAGAAGCGTTCAAACGCCGGATCGCGTGCGGCCAAGCGCAAGCGAACATCCTCGGTGCTGAGGCGAACCGGACCCCAGCGATACGTGTCGCCCGGCGCGATGCGGCAATAGTCGCATGCCACGCCGCCGGCAAGCGGTTTCAGCTCGGGCGATTCACCAAACACGGAGCCGGACTGTGTGACACCGCCGCAGACGGCGCTGTAATAGGTCGTGAAGAGGCGGTCCGTTCCTCCAACGGGTGTCGTGCATACGACTCCCCTGGAATACCGCGCCGCGGCCCGGGCGCGCCGACCGACCTCGTCGGTGCGCAGCCCCCGGTATGCCTGGGTCGACTCCCCCGTGCGAATGTCGTGCTCGGCGTTTCTTCGGCGGCGCATTTGTTGAAGCACGTAGGTGCGCGCGACGATCGCCTGCGCGCGGTATGCCTCATCGTGAAAATCGGGCCAGATCTCGCTCGCCACTACGCATGCCACGTATGGCTCGATATCCACGTAATTGATGACCGTCAGGTGCCGTGCATCGTTGGCCACGAGACGCAATCGCCCGGGATAGCGACGGGGAAGGCCCCATTCGCCCTGACCCATGATCGACACCTCGATGACACCGGATTCCGCGGTGAGCGTGATGTCGTCGGTTGACCTGACTTCGCCGATGTTGATCCCGGTTCGGGAATCCGGCTCGATGACTCGCCACGCGTTCCCCGTGATTCCGCGTTCGGTTTCACCGCCCGATTCCGAGATGACGATCGGCCCATCGGCGCGAACGCGCACGCGCTTGGCGTCTGACGTGAGCCTCGCGCGTACGGGTCGCAGGGAACCCGGCGTCTCCATCAAGGAGCCGTCGGCCTGCTGATGCGTTCGATCGCACGCGACTGCGCAACAAACGCACAGACCGCACAAGACCGCGCGGGTCGCCGCGACGGAGGCCCGATTAGCGCGCGTGGGTCGAGGCCTATTGACCGGCCGAAGCGGCGGGTCGTGGTCGTTGGGAAGCGAACCCGAATGCAGTCGCGCATCCGCCAACCATGGGAACGCCCGCCAACGTCGCCCGGGCGGCGGCGTGTTCACCTCTTTCGACAGGCACGCCCACATTGGACCATTTCCCGGTTCCCTGTTCCGAGCCGTGGGCGCTAGCAAGCCGGCTTTGCCCGGCCCGCGCGGTGTCTCGCCGTTCGATGCGTTGCGAATGTCGGTGGATCCGGAATACGAAGTCGGGAAATGCTCTAATACCCGACCGTGCGAGGCGCAAGTGAACCTGTGTGGCGCTGGGGGGGGGCGACGGCACATTACACTATGGCTACTTTTATCAGAGCACCCTGGGACCGTACTCCGTTACGCCGCGGCAACCGTCGTGAAGCGCGGACCCACTCAGGTCGCCGACCGCAAGGCCAGCCCGAGCCTGGTGAGCTGCGATTTGATTTCGGCGAGCGAGGTCTGCCCGAAGTTCTTCGCGGTCATCAGCTCCGGTTCGGTGCGGCCGACGAGTTCCGCGAGCGTCGTGATCCCGAGCCGTTGGAGACACTTGCGCGAACGAACGGACAGTTCCAACTCCGAGACCGAGCGTATCGATAAGCTCGAGTCATCCGGCGTCGCGAGGACCGAGGAGGCCGAGGAGGCCTCCGACGGCGAAGCCTCGCCGGGGTCGTCGGCCAGCGACTGTCCGAGCCGGAGACCCTTCTGCGCGAGCAACATCGTGATTTCATTCAACGAGGTCTCTCCGAAGTTCTTGTGGCTAAGCAGATCCGCCTGAGTCGCTCGCAGCAGGCTGCCGATCGTATTGAGGTTCATCTGCCTAAGGCAGTTCCGGCTGCGAACGCTCAGCTCGAAATCGGAAAGCGGTTGATCGTGCAGGGCTACCTTGTGTTCACGGTCCCATTGATTCGTCTCGTCGACGACCATGGTCCGCGAGCTCTCGACGGAATGGAGCAGGAACCTCGCGCGATAGTGATTCGGGTGCTCCGCGAGAACACGCATAAGGCAGGCCTCCGCCTTGTCGTACACCCCGTCTTCCTCATAGAGCACGGCGAGGTTGATCAGGGCGTTGACCGGGGCGGTCGCGTCCCCGGTGCACTCCTCATACGCGACCATAGCGCTCTCGCGATCGCCGTGCAGGTCCGCGAGAAAAGCGGCGTGGAACCTCGCCTGCTTGTGGTCCGGCGCGATTTCGAGCACTTGGGCGTATAGCTCGTGCGCACCCATCCAATCCAGGCGGGCCTCCGCCAGCAGCCCCTTGAGAAACAGTAGGTCCGCCTGTGTCTCATCGGACGCATCGAGACCCTCCAACGTCCGTTCCGCCTTGTCGAGTTGTCCGCCCTGAATAACGCGTTCTATATCGTCGTGCACCGCAATCATGGTTGGTCGTGCCCATCTCCACGAAACATTGTCGGTTACGTTCACCGGACCACCGTCCGATGCGTTCCAGAAGCTCCAAGAATGGCCCACCGGTATTGCCACCGGGCGAATCGTCTCGGAGCGGAGTCCGCAGTATAGCCCGTTCGCGAGACAATGCAACCGCCGGCAACACACCGTTCGCCAGCTCGCCGGCCCAACCAGACCTGGCGCAAATGCCCCAATCGCCGCGGTCGCTCGTTCATCGCAGGTGGGGTCGAGACGTGTCGCTGCGGGGTATGACAGCGGAAAGCGGAGAACTTCGAGGCATTCGGGAACAACGCCGCCGTGCCGATCAGTCCCCGATCCCGCCGTCCGACCGGCCCACGATAACGATGCCGGCCGCGTCCGCCGCGGCGACCATCTCCTCGCGGCCCACGATGAGCGTCTTTCCCGCTTCGATCACGAGCATTCGCGCGCCGCTTTTGCGAAGGTTGGCGATCGTCTCCGGCCCGACGGTCGGCACGTCGAAGCGCATGTCCTGCTGGGGTTTGGCCACCTTGATCAGCATCCAGCCACCCTGGCGACAGAGCCCCCCCGCGCGTTCGATCATGCGGTCCGTGCCTTCGATGGCTTCGACCGCGATCACCTCGGTCTCCTTGACCGCGATGGACTGCCCCACGTCGAGGCGGCCCATCTCCCGGGCAATCGACCAGCCGAACGCAACATCCTTGAACTGCGCCGCGGAGGGTTGGGCGCGGGTCAACACACCCTCGGGCGCCAGGTGTTCCTTCGTATATTCGACGCAGCTTTCCATCACGATCCCGTGCCGGGCGAACTCGTCGGCAACGGCCGATAGCACCGTGCCGTTGCGCTTGTCCGGAATGTTCCAGAACCAAAGTCTCAGCGATGTGAGGTCCGGAAGCAACTTGAGCAACCGAAACCGCCCGTACATGTCCGACTTGCGCACCGACCCGGCGAGAATCACCCGGGTGACGCGGTTTCGCTTCAGCACCCGAATCCAACGGCCCAACCGGGCTAGCCCGCTCCAACAAAACACGTCCGCCAACGCCGCGAGGCTCGGATCCGCCAGCCCGCTCAACGCGACCACGGTCACGTGGCAGTCGGCCCGGCGGGCGCCGTCGAGGACCATGCGCGGAAAACGACCCTGACCCGCGATGATGCCCAATCGACCCTTCGTTGATCCCACGTTTTCCATTCAGGAAGCACCCTTGCGGAAGAATCCCGGCACCAACCTAGTGCACCGTCACACCTGGATTTGCGGGCTGGAGTCGAACCGCAGACAGTGCAATGTCCGCTCCCTTACCAGGCTGTCGGAATACTCCGTTCTGGCTATTCCGACAGGCACTTTGATGGTACTTTCGGTCACGATACCCTAGGGTATTCAAACGAAAAGTACCGTCTTCTGCTGTCGAATTCGAG
>JADFHG010000294.1 GCA_022567365.1 Planctomycetota bacterium
GGGCCGTTGGGCGGCAAGTCGCCCAGGACGATCGTGTCATAAAACAGATCTTGGCCCGTGACATAGACGACCGGACCCTCGCCGCCGCCGGCGGCAAGTGATTCGGAAGCCAGCGATGTGACGAGCGCACCCGCAGTCAGCGTTGCTAATGCGGCAAACAAATTGAACTTTTTCGACATGGTCTTGGTCTCCTCGCATGTGATGCGATTTGGAAGAAGGGACATGCACCCGGGACCGATTCTCGGGTCCTTGACGCTCGTCACTGGCCAAGAAATTCCACCGTGCGGCATCACAGCGAACGGCTGCGAGACCGTGAATCGATGGACATTCGCAACGGGCGTCGAGGAGTTGGTCGCACCAGGACCGCAGCGCTTGCACGAAAGATCGAATTTTTGTTTTGCCGGCTCAGGCGCTTGAAATAGCGTTTGCTTCAATCAGCGCTGCGGTCAGGTCAGGGGAGCTTGCAATCAGCCTTGATATGACTCGATGAGACTTTGCAGCCGCGCTCGAGCCTCATCAGACAATCGCCGGTCGTGAAGGTCTTCGCCTGATTCGAAGCGCTGCATCGCGTCATTGATGATGCGGCGCAGACTGCGAATCTGTCGTCGGTACTTTCGGCACGGGCCGCAGATGAACAGATGAGCCCGAAGGGCCCAGCGATCCATGCGGCTCAGGTCCCCATCCTCCGCTGCGGACAGCAGCTCCGAGGACTCGCGGCACCGAAGCGTGAGCAGCTTGATAATCGCGCTCTTCGCCGTCATTGTTTGGGCCCCCGCTCCCGATCATTGAACCAACTGCGGTCGAGGCAATCTCGAAGCAGTGCACGAGCCCGATGGAGGAGCGTCCATAAATTGGTCGCGGATATATCCAATACCTTGCAGATTCTATCGGCTTCTAGACCGTGCAGTTCTCGCAGGCAAAAGGCCTCTGCCATTCGATCCGGGAGCTTCGACAGGCACTGTTGCAGGGCACTGAGAAACTCGTTTCGCGCCAGGGGCGATTCGACCTTGTCCGGCCACTCTCGAACGTGCTTCCTCTTCCAATCTCCACGGTCGCTGAATACCGCAGCCGTCGGTTGCCCAGCGGCCTCGGTAGCGGTCATCCTCGATTCGCGCTCGCGGCGTCGGAAATGATCGCAGATCTTGTGCTTGAGGATTCCCATGAGCCAGGTGCGCTCCGACGAGTCGCCTCGATAGGTCCTTTGAGCTTCAAGCGCGGCAAGGAAGGTCTCCTGAATGCGCTCCTCCGCTTGCTCGTGGTCTGCCAGTTGGAGCATCGCGTACCCGAATAGCGCATCCGCATGCCGATTGACCCATTGTGATGGGTCCAGCACATTCCGCTCCGCCACTTTTCGCGGTTGCATCGTTCCGATCTGCTTACTCGTTCCAACGGGCGCGTGCCGTTATTCTAGCGGTCACGGATCAGTGCTCAATGACAGGCGGCTCGCGGGCAGCGATGGCGATTCTGCGTTGAAAATGTGTGTTTGGTAGGGGCGCAGCGGCACTACCGAGATCGACTCCCGGCTACGCGGCCGCGCCGGCGCCGGTGCGCAGATTCGGGAGATCGAAGAGGTATTGGTCGACCCGCTGACCCGCCGCTTCGAGGATGTGGACGTCGCGGTCGGCGTCCAGATCCAACACGGGAAGCTCGCCGTTCTCGTTTCGGCACGCCTCGTCGAGAATGCGAACCACCGGCCGACAAGGCTGCCGAAAGTTCAGGGCAACGATTACCGCCTTTCGGCTGTTTGAGAGTAGGACCAACGATCCGATCGGAAACGGGGGAAGCCGGCGGATCATCAGGTATCGGACGACCGGATCGAACCAGCCGTCGAACCGCTTGCTGTTGAAGTCGCGCAGGGCCGCGACAGTGGGGTAGTTGTCATGGCTTGGATCGTTCAGCAGATTATCAAGCACGTTGGCGGCGGCGATGATTCGACAGAAGATGTGAATGTCCATGCTTTGCTGCGAACCGTGACGACGCCCTCTCGTGCTCAGGGCCTGGTCCGGCCAACCCGTTCCGTCGAAACGCTGATGGTGGTTGAGCACCGCATGGCGGGCCGTGGCCGGGAACCTGGAGAGGTCAAGCATCGCGCGTCCGCTGAAGACATGATCGCGATATTTCTCCAGGGCGTCGGAGTCGTCCGGTCCCGATTCCATCGGGGCGTGAATCTCGTGATGTTGTCTGGGTCCTTTCTCCATCCCCGTCTTACCGATGTCGTGTAACATCGCCCCGAGCCCCAGCGGTACGACGTCTCTCGCATGCTCGGGAGCCAACTGCGGGCGTTGAGCTACGAGATACGTTTCCATCTCCAAGCCAACGAGAACGGACAGGAAAGCGACGTTGGCGCTATGCGTGAAGACATGACTTGAATCGGCGAGCAGTTGATGGCTGAGGTGTGCGTATTGACCGCTGCTGAGGAGTTCGAAAACCAGATCGGTGATCGTTTGCCGGTACAATTGAAACTGGGCGCCCGAGACGCTCGACCGAGAGAGTTGGCTGAAATCCTTCTTCAGCTGGTTAAAAACGTCCATCCTCGCCGCGGCGAGGTTCGGTACGACGGCGACGTCGAGATCGGCCGTCGCGTCGTGGTGAACCCAGACCTCGGTGATGCCGAACCGTCGCAGGTTGTTGATCATGCGAGTATCGAGGGTGACCCCGGGGCGAAGCAACTCGGTGGAGGGACGGCGCGGATGGGGGATCGATCCTCCCACCTCCATCCCCGGTTCGAGACTGGCTACAGTGCATAACAGCATGCGCGGAAACTCTCCGGCCTAAATGGATCGTCTCGATATTGGTCGGAACACCGGCCGGAGGAGGTTAGCCGGACGGTGCCATCAATCAAAAGGATGGACCGCTTGCGGCGATCCGGTTTATGGCAACGTCTCATAATCGCCGGTCGGGGGCATGTTGCGCTCATAACGTTGCGTGCCACACGATCGGCCACAGCATAGGTGAACGAAATCCAGTTTCTTGCCGTTACCGTGCATGTGGTGGGGGGCTGACCTTCCCAGGTGGGCGGGGTCCGGCCAATCGACCTAGGCTGTAGGTTGTGAGTTGGGCCGGCGTCATTCTCGGCATTGCACTAGCGGCGATCGAGCCGCTGACGGATGACCAGCGCGTTCGCCTGGCCACGGCCTTCGATGGGCGCGATCATCAGGAAGCAGCGTTCGTCGCGCTCGTGGAGAACGTGCGCCTCTGGACGCCGGGCGTCGGCGATGCTCCGATCCGCTTGCAGCCCAACCTTACGGCGATGCTTGGGGATCCCGAGGCCTACCGCGGGTCGTTGTGTCAGATCGCCGGCCGTGTTCAACAGCAAACGCCGCTGTCCGCGCTCTACGAGGGCGTAACGGAGTGGTTCGTACGCGACGAGTCCGGTCGACCAATCCTGGTTTATGTCGTGGGCCAGGAGGGCGATCCCACCATCGGCGATGGGCAAGCGGTGGTGCTTCACGCCCGGTTCTACAAGCGCGTCGATGCGATCGCGCGCGACGGCGTGTCTCGGAGCTATCCGGCTTTCGTCGGCGCCTTGCCCCGCCGGCCGGTCGCGGCCGATGCGGCGTTGGGCGGCGTACTCGTGGTTGTCATACCCGTCGCCGTTCTACTTGTCATCTTTCTGCTACTCATGCTATACGTACGGCGAAGCCGCGCTGAGCGGCGCCATCCACACGAAGGGGTTCTACATTCTCCGCGGCCTGCTCCGGCACCTTTTGCGCACCGACCATCCCCTGGCCTTCGATGCGTCCATCGCATTTGAACAGACCTACGGCGGCATCGACGGCGACTCCGCGTCCGGTGCGGAAATCTGTTGCCTGCTCAGCGCCCTCACGAGGATACCCATCCGCCAGGATCTTGCGATGACCGGCGCGATCGATCAGATGGGGCACATGCTCGCGGTCGGCGCCGTGGATCAGAAAATCGAAGGATTCTACGACGCCTGCCACGATCTCGGCGGGCAATCCTCGCAAGGTGTGATCATACCCAAGTCCAACGCGCCGGATCTCATGCTGCGCGAAGACGTAGTCGAAGCTTGCGTCAGAGGCGAGTTCCGCGTGTATGCCGTCGAGACCGTGCACGAGGCCATCACTCTCTTGACCGGACGACCGGCCGGTTCGCGCGACGCCGACGGTTCCTATCCATCGGACAGCGTCCTCGGCGTGGCCGTGTGTCGAGCCCGCGAGTATTGGGACAAAGCGGGCCACGCGGCCGTGGTTCAGCCCCAACGAAAATCTCGGTGAAGAAACCTACAAGCCATCGTTTCGTATCGCGCGGTGGCGACAAGCTGGATGCGGCGATGGATGCTTTCGAGCTGACGACCACGGACTTGGTCTGCGCCGACCTGGGGAGTCACGTCGGCGGATTCGTCGACTGCCTCCTGCAGCGCGGTGCGAACCGCGTATACTCCGTCGACACCTCCTACGGAACATTGGCGTGGACGCTGCGCCGCGACCCTCGCGTCGTCGTGCTCGAACGTACCAACGCCATGCACCTCGACTTGCCCGAGCCCGTCGACCTGGTCACCATCGACGTAGGCTGGACCCGGCAGAGCAAAATCCTTCCCACCGCCGCACGCCTCCTCACCCCTGTTGGCCACGTCGTGACCCTCGTCAAACCGCACTACGAAGTCGAAAAATCGTTGCTCGTCGACGGCGTGCTACCGGACGAACATTTCGATTCCGTCACGTCAGACGTGTTGCGGGCGATCGAGCAAAGCGGGTGGAACGTAGTAGCAAAATGTGAAAGCCCCATCCGAGGCCACGGCGGCAACCGCGAACTCTTCGCTCTGCTCACGCATCGATAGCCATTGTAGTCTGTTGGGATGAGCCTGACCCCATAGCGTGACATCGGTTTCCATTCGGTGTTGTCCCCAGCGACTACTCCGACACATAATGAATGAACACATACGAAACTTAGAGTCCAATCACGGTAGACTGACACGAATAAACTGTGTTCAGATGAACGGTGTCGGAGTAGTAGCTCTTGCCCAACGTTCGATGGCCGACGGCCCCGAGCATCCGACAAACACTCCGCACACCGCAGTGCTGATTACATCGGCAAGGTGGCGGGCGTCCCGCATAGGGCGTGGAAGTCGACGACGCGGCTGCCAAGTAGCTCCTCGATGTCGATCGCCCCCAACGTCGACGACGGTCTCGCCGTCACCGTCTTCGGTTGTGCAGCCGAAGACCC
>JADFHG010000295.1 GCA_022567365.1 Planctomycetota bacterium
GAGGATCAAAACCAGGAACACGAGCAAAACCCCTTGATGCTTCGCCTCTTTCGCGAGCTTGACATTGGGCACGCGGTCCGCGAGCCTTGACAAGTATCCCAGAAACCCAACGACCCCGACCAGACCGCCGGTCAAAAGGAGCGCCAGCGCGATGGCGTGCAAGACCTCGGCGATCGGCGCACTCCACGCAGCGCTCGCGTAAACGATCTTGAACACCAACGCACCGGCGATGCAAACCAGGCACCCGGCGCGGGCCGCGGTTCGCAAACGTGCCTCCGATCGCGCCGCGCGTGCGTCCTGTTTCGACGCCCCGTCGGGCTGTGCGGTGGTCGCCAAAACCACGCCGACTACCAGCGCAGCGACCACCGCAAAACTCAGCAGCGCCGCCGACCAATCGCTTGCCGTGCCGACCCATTTCGAATCAGGGGCATTCACGAGAAGCACCAACGAAACAGACAACAGGACGAACACGGGAATGCTGGCCACCGCGGCACCGCTTACCGCAACACCGAGCATTATTCGCGAGAGCCACCGCGGGTTCGCGAACATCAGACGATCGGGACGCGTACTCTCCGAAATAAAGGCGCCACATTCCGGACACTTGGCATCGCCTTGGGGACCGCGAAGGTTGTAGTTGCAATGCACACACGGCACGTCCAGCTCAAGCGTAGGAGCCGCCGCGTCATCGAGTGCGCCGGGCGGAGCAACGTCAAGTGCGGCGGTCGCCCCAACGCTGTGCGCATTGGTCGGGCTGACGGTGTCCTGCGCGGCCGGCGGCGCGGTGTCGTCATCGGGCATTTCGCCAGGCGGGATCTCATCGGGCGGCGAATCCCCGTCGATTCGCTCAGTTGACCCATCCGAATCGGAATCAGTCGATCGGTCGCGCCGCTTCATCCGAGCCAGCGTCGCGAGTCGGTCAAAGTACGATCCGGAATCGGATCCGCTTTGATCCGAACTCGTCTTCTCCTCCGCCTCGCTCGCACACCGGGCAACGAGCGCGCGAAGCTCCACCTCCGCCCCCGCGAGGACACTGCTGCCTTTGACCCCATCGAGGGCACGTAGGAATTGCCGCGCTGACTTGTATCGAAACAAGCGGTCCTGATGCGCCGCCCGCTCGACAACGTCGATCAACGCCGATTCGACCCCGCGCTCGCGGAGCGCCGCAACCGGTTGCAACCCCGCGCGGTGTTGCCGCTCGAGATCGGCAAGGGCACCGGAAAACGGAACCGCGCCCGTGAGCAGTTCATAGAGCATGATGCCGAGCGCGTAGACGTCGGTGCGCGGGGAAACCGCGCCGTCGAACATCTCGGGCGCCATGTAGGCGGGCGTGCCGGCGCTGCGCCGACGACCGCCCTCGCCCGGAAAAGCACTGCGCGGGCAGGACAATCCGAAGTCGGTCACATGGACACCGCCGTCCATGTCCATGAGCACGTTGCTCGGCTTGAGGTCGCGGTGAACGATGTCCCGGTCGTGAAGATCGCCGACCGCGTCGGCCACGAAACCGACCACCGATAGGGCGGTGCTCTGCTGCAGCGGACCCGTCTTCCTGACGATTTCGCGCAGGGTCGGTCCCTCGATGTACTCCATCGCGAGATAGGGGACCGAATCGATGACGTCCGCGTGGTGAATCGTCGTCAGCCCGGGGTGAGTCACCGCGGCCGCCGCCCGGGCACCCTCGAGGAAACGAACGAATCCCGGATCATCCTCGTTGGGTTCCGCCCCGAGGAGAAACTTGACCGCGACGTCTCGGCCGAGCATTCGATCGCGCCCCAGATAGACGACGCCCATCCCGCCGCGACCGATCTCGTGCAAGAGCTGCAACGGGCCGATCTCTCGGGGGATCGTCAGCTCGGTCGCCGGCGTCGTCGCGTCGTCGCCGTGCGAGATTGTGATGGTATCGTCGCCGGTCGTGCCAGGCTCGGTCATGCGTCGAATCCGTGTGTGTCCGGAGTACACCCGGCGGATAGCGTAGGACTACACGAGGGAGCGATCAAGTCGCTTGACGCGCGAAACGAACGAATCGGGTGAACGGAATCGCCGGGGTTGCCGTTTGTCCGCGCGCGTGGCGCCGGCGCACAACTGTCGTACACATGCCGATCGTGTTCGGCGGCGGTCGCACCGTCGGCGGGGAGGACGCCTGTCTGCCGGCCTCCGGACCCTGCCCGCAGAGACGAGTGAACGCACGACTATCAGGCTGGTGAAGACGTCCAAACTATAGGTATGGCGCCGGCCCGTTGCCGGTGAAAACGTATGTGTTTAGCGCGTAGCGGCCGCCCCCTGCGGCGGCCGTAGAAGTTCGGGAGCGTTTCGCATGCCTACGTCCGCCACGGGGGGCGGACGCTACCGTGCGTTGGCGGGAAAACCGCTAAACACGTACGTGAAAACACCGGCTGGAAGCCCGTGCCACACTTTTTCAACGGACTGCCAAGGGAATGGGCGGGTGCCTCGTGCGTCAGTATAGTTGCCGGCCCGCCCGGTAGGGATGCCTGTCGGAACCCGCGATCGCCGCTCGGAGCGGGCCACCATCGGGCGATTCGGAAAGTGCCCGGGCCTTGTAATGGGCAGCCGTGATCCAGTGTGGTAGACTTCACATGCTGGGTCGCGCCCCAGACACATCGGTATCCGCGCGATCGCGGCCCCGCGTTAGGAGGTGTCGTCATGGTCCTATTGCTGATAGCCAATCTTGAAATATCATCGTTTCTGATCGCCATGCCGGCCCTCACGGGCGTCTATATTATCAGCCTGATCGTCGGCGGTGGGCTGATCGCGTTCTCGACGATCCTGGGTGGTCACGGGGACGGCGGGTTCGAGACCGACTTCTCACCTGAATTAGACGCGCACGTCGGCGTCGGCGACGTCGATGTCCATGTCGACGTCGATGCTGATGTAGATGTGGATGTTGCGCATGACGTCGATCTCGGTGACGAGGGCGACGTGGGCCATGGTGCCGACGGCGGTCACGATGCGTCGCTGGGACACGCTTCGAGTGGACCGCTGGCGCTGGCGAACTGGTTTTCCGTGAAGTTCGTCGTGTACTTTGCGGCCATGTTCGGCGGGGTCGGTTTGACGCTCGACAAGCTGACCGACATGACGCCTTTTTCGGTTCTGGTCTACGCACTCATCGGCGGGTTTATCATCGGCCAGGGGGCGCATCAGTTCTTGCGCCTGATCCGCAAGACCAGCGGCAACAGCCAGGTCTCGGTAAGGGACTTTATCAATCGGACGGGAAGGGTTACGATTCGGGTTCAGCCGCCCAAGCGCGGAGAGGTCGCCGTACACATCGGCGACCGCGAGCGCTTCGTGCCGGCGGTCTCGCGCCGCCCGGACGACGAATTCAAAGTCGGCGACAAAGTGGTCATCGTCGGCTTCAACGCCGGTACGGCGGAAGTGATTTCAAAACGGGAACACGAGTTCACAACGGACGCACAACCAGGAGGTGACGTATGAATTACGCATTGATTGCACAGGGTTCGGATTCGGCGAGCGTCGTCATCGGCGGTATCGTCGTGGCGCTGGTGGTCGCGCTCTTGATCTTCGTTTACAACTTCATCATCGTCGGCAATCCCAGCGAGCTGATCGTCATTTCGGGGAGGCAATCGCCTGACGGGCACGGCTATCGAACGCTGATCGGCGGGCGGACCCTGCGAATCCCCGTCCTCGAAAAGGTCGGCAGGCTCAGCCTGCGCAACATGCAGGTCAGCCTCGAGGTCAAGGCGCAGGCCGGCGGGGGCACGATGATCCCCATCACGGTCACCGGCGTGGCCAACGTCAAGGTCTCGTCCTCTCCGGACCTCCGGGGCAACGCGATCGAGCGCTTCCTCGGGCAGCCCTCCGCCGAGATGCAGCGCGTCGCCCGCGAGACGCTCGAGGGTGGTCTCCGGGCGGTCATCGGCAAGATGACCCCAGAGGAAGTCGTCGAGGACCGCGACAAGTTTGTCACCACCGTCATGAACGAAGTCACCGACGACTTCTGCAAGCTCGGTATGGTCATCGACAGTGTCAACATTCAGAACGTCCACGACGAGGAACAGTATCTCGAGTCGATCGCGCGCAAGGCGTCCGCGGAGGTCCGGGCCAGCGCCCGTCAGTATGAGGCCCAACAAAAGTCCCAAGCGGACATCAAGGAAGCCGAAGCCGACGCCAATGCCCGAAAGGCGCAGGCCGAACGCGACGCCGACGCGAAGACTGCCGAGGCCATCGGACGCCAGAAGGCCGAACAGGCCAGACTCGCGGCGGACAAGGCGATTGCCGAGTCCAACAACGCACTGCGTATCCGAAAAGCCGAACTCGCCCGCGAGGCCGAACTCAAAGAGGCCGAAACCCAGCAGGCGGCGGCCAAGGCCGAGGAGGCCAGACTGTTCGCTACAGAAGTCAAAAAGGCCATCGCCGACAAGGACGTCGCCTTGGCCGAGGCCGAAGGCGCAGCGGCGAGCATTCTCGAGGAAGGCAAGGCCCGGGCGGCGGCGATAGCGTGCATCGGCGAGGCCATCCAAAAGCACCCCGACGCGCTCAAGGTCATGCTCACCGAGATGGTGCCCGGTGTCGTCCAGGAAATCACGAAGACCATTGCGAACATTGACCTCGGCAACGTGACCGTCATCGACGGCGGTCAGGGGCACGCCATCGCCGGCGCCGCCATGGGGCGGGCGCGCATGCTCACGGAATCGCTCGCGACGCTCGAAAGCGTTCTCGGAATCGACCTCAAAGAGTTGACCCGATCGATTGCCAGCAACATAACCAACGGGCACGGCGGCGACGACGGTCGCAGCACGGTCGCACCAAACGTGCCATCACCGAGCAACGCCTAGCCGAACAGCCCAACGTGTAGCCGAACAATTCGGTGAAATTGTAGCGGCCGCCCCCCGTGGCGGCCGTTCGTGATGGGCGTTCGTGATGGGCGTTCGTGCTGCGCGTTAGTGGCGACAAGTCCCGTGTATCGTGACTCATCAGGTCCGCGATCTTGATTCTCCCCTGAGCCGCGGGCTTTAGCCTGCGCGATCGTTCGTACATGAACGAGCCTCGCGCCAAGTCCGTGGCACCGCGCGGGCTGAAGCCCGCGGCTCGGCCAGAGGACATGGCCGCGACAATTGAAGAACACGATACCGGTCGCCGGACCAGACATGGGCACGCAATGATTGCCTAAGCCGCCCCT
>JADFHG010000296.1 GCA_022567365.1 Planctomycetota bacterium
CCGACGTGTACGAGGGCGACGGCCAGCACCGCCGCGACCAAAGCGCGACGATTCATGCGAAAGCGCAGCCACCGTACATCGAGGATTTTCAGGGCGAAAAATGCCATAGCGAGCGACAGTGCCACGCACCCGCCGAGGCGCCCGATGTCCATGTCCGACGTCAGCGAACGCAAGCTGCCAACCAGCGCCGGCGCGTGCGAGAGCGCCATCAGCACCCAGACGATACGGCCGAGATGACGGATTCGAGAGGTGTTGTATTTCATCGTCGCGTTCGGCTGACCGGCAAACCCACTTCAATCGTCATCGGCCAACATCCTAAATCGTATCTCGGTATGACGTGGGCGTCAATCATCAATGCGCGCCGATGGGCGGGTGCCGTCCTGCTCCGCCGATGAGGATGCCTCCCTAACTCCAGAATTCCGAACACCGGACCAACACATATATCGGCAGACGATCCGAATATCTGTCAGCACGTCCCATACCACAAAGTGGCTCCTCGCGCCCACGCACCAAGGTGCCGCAATTCGAGCACCGGTCATCCCAATGCACCAGAATGAAAGCTGCAGCGGCATTGTACAACCCAGGCTTCCATCGGCGATAACTGCGCAGGGCGCCGGAGGTGACGGGTCGATGCGGATGCGTCGATTGGTCGCGCACCATGTGCGGAGTGGCGCGCCACCGCATGCTCCCGCCCGCAGGCTCAGCCGGGATTCCGCCCCATGCATCGAAACGCGGAAAAGTCGTCCACCGCGGCTGGCAACACGGGTGTCGAGAAATCGGCAACGCGCGCGCTACTCTCCGGCAAACGCCACCTGCAGCCCGCCGAAGTCCAGCGCGTCAACGTCCCCGTCGCGGTCATAATCGATGCACGTGTAGCTCGGCAAGCCGTATCCCTCATTCGCCCCGGCAGACCCACCGGCAAGCTGGCTTTGCCAGGCCCGCGCCGCACGTTTTTCCACAGGCTGGGTCTGGTTCGGCCAGTTGTATCGGCTTGTGTCGAACTCGGGGAAGGCCTATCATGCAAACCTTATCCGAACGGAACGGCCTAACGGTCGGAAGGGGTTCCATCGCGGCATATCGAGGAGCGACCGCGTGTGCGTATGCCAACGGTGTGACACAGTTGTCGATGTCGCGCGCTGCAGCGCATCACTCGCAGTTTGCACGAACGGCGCGATTGTCGATTCCGGTCGTGAACCGCAGCGCTGGACTTGGAGAAGTATGATGAGACGTATTGCTAGACCGATTCGTGGTTGGGTTGCTCTCTGCCTGCGCTCCTTGGCGGTTTTCGCGCTGACCGGCGGTTCGGCGTTTGGCGGCGGCTGGGTCGACTTCGTCAACGAGAGTGATTCGCGGCTTGTCGCACCGGACGAGCTCGGTCTGGGTGACACCGAAGAAAAGGACTACGCATGGGGCGACGTCGACAACGACGGCGACATTGATCTGATTGTCGTGCGCAAACAACCGTTCACCACGACGGGCAAGCGCGTCAACGTCTTGTTCATGAATGAAGGAGGCGTGTTGGTCGATCGCACGACCGAATTCGCGACCGACTCCAACGTCATCGGGGACGAAGGGTTTCACACCCCGACCAACGATCGCGACGTGGTGCTGGCCGACGTGAACGGCGACGGATGGCTGGACGTCGTGACGGCCGTCACCCTTACGGACAATCAGGCCAAACACCTCTCCCATCCTCGCGTGTACATCAACAAGGGCGAGGTCGATGGCGCGTGGCAGGGCTTCCGCTTCGAGAACGAACGCATCCCGGAAATGCACCCCGACGCCGGCCCACGATTCTGCGCGGTATCGGCAGGGGACGTGACCGGCGATGGCGCGCCCGACCTATACTTTAGTGACTACGACAGCCCGGCGGACCAGATCTTCGACTTCAACGACAGGCTTCTCGTAAACGACGGTAACGGTTTCTTCAGTGACGAAACGACACTGCGCTTGACGGACGAGATGTATACGGCCGATTTCGGGATTTCCAACAACATCGCGGACATGAACGGCGACGGTGTCAACGACATCGTCCGCTTGACCTCCCTGAGCGTGCCGTACCACATCGGCATAAGCTATAACGACCCGTCCGCCGAGGGATTCTTCAGCGCGTATGATCAGGTCTACGTCCAGGCACCGTACCACTCGGAGGTTGGTGACCTCAACGCGGACGGCCGGTTGGATATCGTCGCGCTCGACGACGGCGTGGATCGATACCTACTCAACCAGGGGAATAACGCGGAGGGAACCGCTGTTTTCCTTCAGTTCACCTTTCCCAGCCAGACCAACGTCGTCAACGCCGGCAACGTCGTCATCGACGACTTCGACAAGGACGGATGGAACGACGTCATCATCGCCGACGTCGACGTCACCCTCGAGGGGTGCGACCACAGGACGTTCATTTTTCACAACCAGGTCAATCCCCCAAACGTGACCTTCGTCGAAGAGGGTGAGGTGATCCCTGACGAGATGCTCACGGGCGTCTACGACGTGGCCGCCTTCGATATCAACGGCGACGGCTGGCTCGACCTCGTGCTCGGACGTTGCACGGGAACCGATGTTTGGATGGCCGTCCCTCCGGTCAACGTCGAGTTTCTGTATCCCGAGGGACTGCCGCAGCTCGTTTCGCCGACCGACGGAACGACGTTCACCGTCTCGCTCGACGTCATCGGCGGCGCGCTCGTCGCGGATTCGCCGATGATACACGTCGCGGAAAACGGCGGGGATTTCGTAGCGGCGCCGCTGGAGTTGCTCGACGGGGGGATCTACTCCGCGTGGCTGCCGAGCGGCGACTGTCTCGACGAGCTGAGCTTCTTCATCACGGCCGACATCGACGGCGCCGGCACGTTTACCGACCCACCGAACGGGGCCTACACCGCCTTCAGGGCGGCCGGACAGGTCCCCGTGCTCGAAGACGACATCGAGGGAGACGTCTCCGCTTGGACCGTGTGGAGCGACGAGTCGCTTATCGCCGGCGAGTGGGAGCAGGCCGATCCGAACGGCACCGTATTCAACGGCATACCGATCGCCCCGGACGACGACGCCACACCGGGTGACGGTGTGATGGCATTCGTCACCGAAAACGGACCCGTGGGCGGCGACGCCCTCGCGACGGACGTGGACGGGGGGCCGACGCGGCTTGTGTCTCCCGCGGTCGACTTGGCAGGTACGGACGGCCGCGTCGAGTTCGCGTACTGGCTCGTGTCGCAATTGGAAACCGACGATACGCTCTCGGTCGAGCTATCGAACGACGGGGGTCTGTCGTGGACCCTCGCGGAAACGATCGCGCCGACGGTGGGCGTCTGGTCGGCCTTGGACCTGCGGGTCGGGGCATTTGTCCAGCCGACCGCAGACGTACGTGTGCGGTTTTCGGTCGCGGACGTGCCGAACAATTCGATTACGGAAGCGGCCATCGACGATTTCGCCGTGATCCAATTCGAATGCGGGTCCGACGTGCCCGTCTCGATCGTCTCGAGCGATCCGCCGGACGGCGCCCGCGACGCCCGGCAACCGTTCGATCCGGACGGTGAGAATCCGACCGGTTGGAACTCGCTTCAGATCACGTTCAGCGGCGAAGCGACCGGCGTGACGGTAAGCGATTTCACGGTGACGCACACCGCGGAAGGCCCCGCACCGGTCGTCACGGCGGTGACCGTCGACGGGAGCATTGTGGGCCTAGAGCTTAGCGAATCGATCGCGCCCTTGTCGTGGACCACGATCACGCACGCGGCGAGCGATACGAGCACTCGCCTCGGCTACCTGCCCGCCGACGTCAACGAGGACGGCATCAGCACCGCGGGGGACGTGCTCGCGCTCATCGACGCGCTGAACGGCGTGACCGATCTTCCGGAATACAAGACGGACACGGACCGAAGCGGCGCGTCCAACGCCGCCGACATCCTGCGCGTTATCGACCTGCTAAACGGGGCGGGTGCGTACGATCCATATTTGAACGCGGCGCTCCGCGAGTAGTCCGGCGCCCCGCGCAATCGCGCTTCCCGAGTAGCCGCGCGTCGACGGCAGCTTGTTGAAGAAGTAGCGGCCGCCCCCCGTGGCGGCCGTTGAGCGCCCAAGGCGTTGCGCACCGACGCTGCCATTAGGCTCTTCAACGGCGTGCTGTCTTTCGGTTGAGCAGCGTGTGACACGGGCTTGGCAACGCCGGCTTGCCGGGCATGCAAGACGGGTCGTTGGCTTGCCTTTGACATTCCGCGGCCAGGCGAGGGAGTGTCAAACGCGCGGCAGTGGGGTAGTGTCGGCAGCGGAATCACCTGCCCCAGCCCGATGCAACTTGCCCGCACGGGCGGTCGGTGTGTCGGGTGATTTGGTGGGCATGCAAGCTCTCGAGACGGCGGCAACCTGCGACATCGCTCCAAACCCGCCCAGGGCTTGGTAAGATGGGGGATTGCGGGGTGTTGAACCTCGGTCGATTTGCCCATCACAGTGCCTTCCGTATGTCACTTTGCCCCTGAGTTCCGGTCGCCGCGCTGGGATTTCCCTTGACCCCGATTTCGCTGCGCGCGTAGGATGCCGCTAGCCTTCAGCCGTCCGAAATCCGCTGTGCTGACGGGTGGTGTGGGCAACACGGGCGGCGCCGGCGGTGGAAAAGGAGTTTCGAGACTCCAGATCTGAGCACTTGGGCCGGCCTTTCGATCTTATTCTCTAGAGGAGGTTGCCCCATGGCCAAGGCCTTTTCCGTCGCGTCGTGGAACGTCGAGCACTTCGGCAAACAGTCCAAGAAGAAGAAGACCCGACCGATCGCCCCCATCATTAAGTTCCTGGCGGACCAAAAAGCTGACGTGGTTGCGGTCTACGAGGTGGAGAGTCGTCGCGTCTTCCAGCCGATGGTCAAGGCCATGCCCTCCTACCAGTTTCACATCACGGAAGGCCCCCAGATGCAGGAGATTCTGATCGGCATCAAGCAGGGCGTTAGCGCCTATGTGACCCAGAGGCTGGAGTTCAAGGCCGGACAGGCGACGTTGCGACCAGGTGTCCTGGTCAGCGTATGTGTTGCCGGGAAGTTCTACCCGAATGGCACTGCCGGGGTTTTCAGTACTGCTATGGCGTTTCTGGGGATCCTTGCGGCATATGGACGCTCCCCTAACACGCCTAACACGCCAAGAGCAACCCTGAAACCCTCCGCGAAGGCCCTA
>JADFHG010000297.1 GCA_022567365.1 Planctomycetota bacterium
CCGGTAATCCTGATCGTGTAGTCGCCCTCCGAGAGGAACTCGCTAAGGATCGGGTAGTAGTACGTCCCGGCCTCGATGCAATCCCACACGCGGTGCGGATTGCCGTTGAGGCAGAACAGGTCGTCGCCGACACCGAAGATCAGATCGCCACATGGGCAAGTGTCCGTCAAGACGACGTACGCCAGGTCGAAGAAGTCGGGCGAATCACAGTAATCGAGTTCGATGTTCATCTTCTCCGGAATCTCGAACGCGATCCACACTTCGGAATCCTGAAGGATGCCACAGTCGTCCGGACCGTCGGCCCCACCCTGGTTGTTGCCCGTGAAAATGATCGTGCCGCCGCCCAACGGGATCTCCTGTATCGGGGCATTGTCGCACGTACTGTTTTCCGGAATACTGCAGATGCCCATCGCCTGGTTAGCACAGTTGCCGTCCCAGTCGAACGCACAGCAGAAATTATCGGTATTGCAGACCTTGGTGCAGCAAAGGTCGACTTCGCACGGCACGCCGCCGCAGGTCCCATCGCAACCGATCGTTCCGTTAGCCTCAAAGCAGTCGCCCAAAGCGTCGGCGCAAACCGTGTTCGGACAGGTAAACCCCGTAACATCCGAACAGATCTCACCTACGAAAAACGTGTCGCCGTCATTGTCGCAGCCGATGTCCGCCTTGAACCCATTTACGCACCCAGCGCCGTCGAGGCAGCACGCACCCCATTCCTCGTCCTTGATATTGACCTCCGTGAGGGACATGTCGTCGTAGTAAACCGACGTGCCGCCGTTGGCGAAGAGGTCGACCGAGCCGATGCAGCCTTGGTCAAGGCAGGGGCCGTCTACACCGAAAACACCGGCGGACCACTGGTACTCCGAGAGCAGCTCGCCGTTGTAGTAGATGTGCGTCCAGTCGTTATCGAAGTCGCCGATGACCTCGATCTGGTTCCATTCGCCGCAGTTGTAGCTGATCGGGTTTACGTCGCCGTCGCCGCAATCGCAATTCACCATTTGGTTCCCCGGCGTCAGCCAAGTCTGTACCGACCACTCGTACGGGCCGCCGTGGTTGTAGATCTTCTGAATCAGAAAGTATGCGCCGTTGGGTGCGTTGAGGTTGCACGGCGGATACTGCCACGCCTCGTAACGCCACACCCCGCTCGTATGTCCCGAGTATTGACGGATCAGGTCCGTGCCGCCGACGATATCGACCGACAGAGAACCACCGGCCGTGTGGTTCTGGGCGTTCGAGGCCAAAGCCCCTGCGGCCGGGGACTCATCCCAACCCTCCCACCCGCCGGATCCAATGAGTTGCTGACCGTTGGCGTACGATTCGAAATCATCCTCCCAACTCGGGAAACCCGCCACGCCGCCGCCGCCGCCCGGTCGGAGCGGCACCTGCCCCTCCTGCTGAAGCGTCGGCCAGACATGGACCCCTTTCTCTCCCGGCTGCGGTGCCTTCTCGCCGAACACCGTGGATCCGGCGCACAGCAAACCGACCGCTACCATCCAACATCGGTTCTTACATAGCATGCGAAAACTCCTTTCCTCGATCAAGATCGAGCGATCAGTGAGATAAGGAATGAACCCCACTGCCTAAACCACCGCGCCGGAGCGGAGTGGCCCCACCCAGACAAGAACGCACTACAAGTGCTGCCTCTTGTGACGCACAGCCTGCGGTCGACAGCCGCGACGCAGCGGCACTCCCCTCCCGCGGGACATGGCAGCCGCGCGCGACGCGACCACGGCGGGCAGTATACCCGAATCCACCGAAAACGTCAAGCAAGAACCACCGCGGCGAAGCCCCCGTGGGTCCGTGATCCGTTCGATCGAATGTCGTAAGGGATGATGTTCCGATAGCCCAGTCGGATCGCCCGTTTCGCGGTCGAATAGGTGGCACAACGAGGACCGCCGATGATGTGGAAGCGATGGCCGGTGAAGCCATGCGCCTCAAAACACTACCAGCGACTACGCAGGGAGCCGATGCATCGGAAAGACCGGCTTGTACCACCTGCGCCGAGTGCGCGGTTTGGGCGCTTCGGGTTGACAGCGGAGCCGCGAAAGGGCGCCAATGGAAGAGAACCATCCACGCTAGAGCGTAGCCAAACTCGATAATACAGTTTGACGGGAAATCGACGCTGCCCCCGAGACGAATCCGCGCATAGCGCCGGGGCGGACGGCGCACGAAGCGGTTCGCGCTCCCAGGGGCGTCGCGTCCGGCGTGCGCACATGACACCAGACGGATCACTGGTTCGTTGATCCATGGATGTGACGAAACACCAGTTCGGCGAAGTCCAACCCTACGCGCGTCGTTGCGCCGTTTCCGCGAGACGTCGTCGCCTTCAGGGCGGAGGAACTCTCGGCGGGCGGCTGCGAGCCTGTTGAAAAACGTGTGGTACGGGCTTCCAACCCTTGTTTTCCCGGCAACGGGCCGGCCACCGGCGGGCGGGCTTGCCGGCGGCTTGCCGGACCCGCTTGCGGGTGCCGGTACCACGCCCAAGAATCGACTTTTTCAGCAGGCTGCCACACCATCGGTGCCGCCATGATGAACCGACGTCGACCTTCGTTCGCCTTGTTTGACCGCGCGCGGTAGCCGCCGATCCCACCACATACGCCACGTCCACGATCCATTGAGCTAGGACGAACGGGCGCCGTCTTCACCGATGGGTCGAGGTCGAAGGGACGCAACCCGCTGTTGACAACGCTGTTTCACGCATCAACGCCGGTTTTGGATCGACTATCGCTATGCCACCAGTTCTTCGGACAGCGTAGAGCCGAAGCGTTGACGAAGTCGCAGCAGGATTTCCTTATGGATCTGGCTGACCCGTGACTCGGAGAGATCGAGTACGGCCCCGATCTCGGCCATCGTCATTCCCTCGAAGTAGTAGAGAATGAGAACCAGCCGTTCCTCTCGGGCCAGGCCCGCAGTGATATGCTCAGCCAACAGCTCCCGCGTGACCTTGACGGCGGGGTCGGTCGTGCGGGTGTCATGGATGTCCCAGGTGTACGTTGCGCCCTGTGCACGACGATCGTCGGGCGGCTCCATCGCGCTGAAATGGACCTCCTTGCCCAGCTGCGACAACCGCGAAAGGTAGTCGAACCGTTCCATGGCGATGTCCATTCGTTTGGCAATGTCGGCGTGCGTCGGGATTCCGTCGAAGGTGACACCGAATTCCTCGGTCGCAAGGAGCCTCTTTTTTTCGAATGTGCGTACGGTTCGACTTTGCGGATCCAAACTGCGCAGCCAGTCCATGACGGCTCCTGAAATGCGCTGCTGACAAAATGTCTCGAACTTCGCCTTGCGCTCCGGATCGTACGCCTCGACGGCTTCGATCAGCCCGTCAAAGGCCGCGCTGCATATCTCTTCGTACGACACCTGCGCCGGCAAACGCCGCGACAAACGGGCAGCATGTGTATGAACCAAGGCACTGTAGTGAACGACTATCTCGTTGCGCTTCTCGACACTGCGCGTGCGCAAGTAGATCCTCCAGAGTTCCTCGATCGACGGTTCGGTGGGCGGCGGCTGCCTCTTTGCCATGGGGTCGCTCCTGAATACTTCAATCAACTACAAACACATGAGGTCTGAACAAGAACCTCAGCTTCATGCGCCTATCGCGACACATGAGTGGTAAACTGGGCTATGTGTGCATATCTTATCTATTCGGCCATGGCCAGGGGATCGGACAGGAAATTTGGATAACTTGTATAGGTTTTTCGGGGATTGGCCAGGTAGGATTTCAATTTATAATACGATTATTCCTGTGTATCTGGCTGATACCTCGACTCTTGCCCGTTTGGCAGTGTACCAGCGTGGCAATCGGCGAACACGGACACGCCACGGTACGAGCAATTTTTCTCCCGGGATTTTATCCGAAACGGGTGGGTTTCGACGGAGGCGTTGTGTCCCGACGTGGCTCGGTTGGTGAAGAACCTCAGACAGGGGCGGGGTGCGCGAGAGAGCAACCCCGCGCGATCGGACCGTCTTGGCTCAACGGTCTGGCATGATGAATCACCGGGAGGACTGGAACGACGCGGTCACGCGGCAAGTGTGCCAACAACCCAAAACTCGCGGGTTGGGGCTGACCGGTAGATGGTGCGATATCCGCTCCCGCTGGCCGTGCCACAGAAGTGGCATGATGAATGCAAGCACCATCCCCCTCATCACGGTCGGGGTTCGGATAAGAGGCCAACTGCTTGCGCCGCTACACTAGCTTTCACCGCCGGTATCGCGCCAAACGGCCAGGTAGAGCAAACGATCTTCCTCCGCCTCGTGGCGACGGATAACGGCGATGACCTCTTGTATGCGCAAGAAGAAAACCGCCTGCTCCTCGATCGGTTGATCGGCAATCGACTCCCCGCAACGAATGCACCGGTCCAGCATGCCCAGTATCGTCTGGTGCTCCGCGGAAAGGCGTTTCCGGTCCTCGCACAGTTGTGGCGCGAGCGCCTCCACCTCACCGGCCACGTGAAAATCAGTCGCGTGGTGTATTCGGAGCCGGGCGTGCAGACTGCGTAGCGCTTCGTCCAATTGTTCCAAAAGACCCGCATCGCTCACGGGCTGGGCGACGGTACGAATCAGTTCCTCAACGCGTTCGAGACACGCGTCAATTGGCTCTCGCGAAGAACTGGCCTGACCGGAACTTGTGTTGGTCATGGTCATGGGTCGGTCTCCTTTCAACCGCTCGCCTATGTGCGTGCCAGGATATGGTCGTCTTGGGACGCCCACACGCGGCGGTCCGCTTGAGATGGTGCATCCATGCAATGTCGCCATCATACCCGAATGTGCTCCGATTTGCAACCCTATCCCACAACAGCGACCAAATGCGGGTCCGTGACAGAATCCGCGGACGGGCTCTGCGGCGTTCCCGGCGATGCTTAATACCGTTCCATCGCTGTGGGGTGCTACTGCGCAGACCGCTCCCTTGCGGTCGCAGTTCGGATTGGGCGGTTTTAGGCCGTCTCAACTGTCACCGACCCAGTGCCGCACGAGAACCATCGGGCCGAGGGATGGCGCGGGCCGCCGTCGATGTACGTCGGGACGGACACACCGGTGAGCCAAGCGACGGAGAACCAGCAAATGATCACAGTCGGCAGCCGTGACGGCGGCGAATTCGATGCCTACATAGCACTTCCGCCGGGCGGGCGAGGCCCCG